>WREK01000062.1 GCA_009779355.1 Betaproteobacteria bacterium
AGGTGCGGGTTTCAAACACGTCCATGTCCGTTCGTCGGCTTGCAGGCCATGTGTCAGGCTATGTTTTGGGCGGGTTTGAAACCCGCACCTGCGATGCCAGAACGCTCAGGAATTGTTCAGCGCGTCCTTAAAGCGTTTTTTATACAACCTATATTCATAACATGTTCCCAAATCGTTATTCTGTCGTAGGGGTGCCGCCAAATCACACAGCATTTTGTGGCATGGAGCCAGTTCGCGCGCGTTGGCGCGCACTTTGCCAAAGGTGGAGCGATGATCCGTTTTCAGGGCGCCGGAATGTACCATTGGAGCAACGCCGCCCGGGCGGCGCGTTTCCTTGGGATGAACGGTTACACATCCATCCTTGTGGGGATAATGCTATTCCACTGGGAAGTGAAATTCTGGGTGTTCGCCATTTCCGTGATGATCCTCCTGGCGTGGATCGAACGGGTCAAAAAAATGACTTTCGCCTCTTTTTTAAGGTGGCTGAACGTATTGCTGGTTGGGCGCCTGCGCAACACGCAAGACGTATTGCGCGAATGGCACCACGGCTAAACGGGGTGCACAGCGCCATCACACACAACATACACCTGAGAGGTGAGGGCAGGGCCGGTACTGGCAAGGCCGTCTTGCCGGATGGCAGCGTGTCCGGCACGGTACCGTGTGGGATGCTGAAGGCACGCCAGTTCCCCTGACACCCTATCTGACACCCTATACGAAGTGGCCCATGAACGACGCAGACAACAGTACTGAAAGGAAAGAAGCCCAAAAACCGAAAGGCAAGCGGGGCGTGCGGTGCCCTATGCTTCTCGACCCGCTCTATCCCGCTGAAAAAGCAGTGTTGGACATGCTGAATACTATTCCCAGCGGAGAAAAGGCGCCCTTTATAAGGGAACTTATCCTGCGTGGCTTTTTGGCCGAACAGGGGCAATTAAAATGAACATGGGCGCGGTCAACAAAATAATGTTCAGCCGTTGGCAAGAGCGCGGACTCGTCCGGTACCGGGTCGCGCTGACATACGATGACCAATCAACGCGGGTACTGGACAACGTTGACTATGTCACGCTCGTTGCCGAGATTGGCGAGGGACTCGTTGAGCAGATCGACAGACGCAAGTGCGACAAGGGCACGATTACGCTCAATGCGCCAACGGTACCGCAGCGCCGCACGCACAGTGCCAGGGTGAGGGTAGAAGTGGTGTTGCGCCGTGAAAACCCGGACGAGCGGGCTGTACTTGCCGCGATTGAAAAATCCCCTGGATATGGCAGGAGGAGCGACGCTTTGCGTGACTGGTTGGTCAAAGGATATCTTCTGCTTAAACAGGAAGCGGATCACTTGGTAAAACCCAGTGGCTCAACGCAAATCCTCGACATCGTTGCTGTTAATGTCCATAACCATCGGCTGTTTACTTTATACGTCAATGCACAAAAATCGAGACAGCAGCCCGCACTTTCGGTGCGCCCACCGCCCTAGCCAGATAAAACGGCTCAGGTTGTCGGCAGTAAACAACCTCAACCTGCGGCTGAAATATAAGTTTCCTTGTAAGTTTTCGAACAGCCATGGATCACAACGTACCCAGCAAACAATCCATATGGGATGACCCGGTTACGATGGGCCTCATTTTTGGGGGGGGTATTTTCGGCGTCCTGGCAGTCTGGCATTTTGGGCACGACCTGATCGTGAAGGCATACTGGAATTTTCGTGCCATCGAGTTCTGGGTGTTGCATAAGGTTGCAAGTATCGTTGATTTGCCGGGGTTTTCTACAGTCAGGCAATGGCTCGACGCGAACTGCGCGCCGGGGGCCGTGCTATGCCAGCGCGCAGACTGGTCCAACATGACATGGCAGGATCTGGCGCGTTCGTCGGTTGCCGTGAACGTCTTTTTCGCGCTGGCTCTGCTCATCATCTGCCTGCGTGCCTATTGGTACGCCATTTCCCATCACCCGATCATACGTTTTGCCCCCCGGCGGGTGCATACACTGGAAACCTTTTTGGCAGAGAATGCTGCGCTCTATCCCCACTTGGCCATGTTTAACCGCCTGGATCTGATCGGCGCGCCAATAGACGACCCGTTGATCGGGATGTCACAGACCTCGCGGCAGTTTGCATTCGCCAACCGCCTGATTACAGGCTGGGCGGAGAATGCCGATGGAACCCTGGCGCCAACGCTTGACCGCGAGCGGGCGAAGCAGGTCTTCCGCGCCCAACTGGGCAAGCTATGGATCCCGCGGCCTTCAGGGCTTACGCCTGGCGAGACGCTGCTGCTTGCAATCGTACTGCCGCGTGTGGCCGCGACGGATCCCACAATGGACGACGGGACATTCCAGGCCGCCATGAAGGACAGCGAGGACATGCTGCAATGGTGCTGGAGCCAGTTTACGCCGCCTGCGAAGGGCAAGGCGAGGGGCAAGGGGGCCGACATCTCCTGGTTGCAGCCCGACATCGCTCTTGATTGCCCGCGGGAAACCATCCGCAAATACTTCAAGCACCCCGCCGTGCAGGCACTCATAACCAAACACGCCTACGTGCGGACGGTGCTCTATGCCATGTTCTGCGAGGGTCGGCGGCTGGGGGTGCTCCCGCCTTCGGAGATGCGCTGGCTGCGGTACTTTGACCGGCAACTCTGGTACGTACTCCAGAACATCAGTTCCCGGACAGCGGCCTTTGTGGAAGGGGCCGCCGTGGTGTCGCACTATCTGTACGAGGCAAAATCTGACGAGGCCATCGTCGAGCCGCAACTCGACCGCGCCATTGACGCGCTCAGCACCGGCATGTGCTCGTTCCGGTACGGCCCCGAGGACAAAGAAGAATACGAGGCCAGCCTTCGGCCTGCCCTGGGGGAAGGGTGCTCCGCCACTGGAGCTTCAAAGTGAGACATCACCCAATATTCTGATTTTTTGCATTCAACGCTAAGTTATGTTAAAAATGCAAGTCATATGCATTTTTGGCTATAATGTGTGAAACACGTTGGAGCAAAATTTTGGGAAAAATAAAAAAAACAATTGTTTCAGTTTTTTTGATCAGTACATACGCCCTCGTGGTTGCCCAGCAACCGGCCATGACCGTTTTGCCGGAAGAGCAGGCCAAGATCGATGCGGTATTGCAGACACTGATGCAGCGTCAGCCCGATAGGCCGGACGTAGCCCAGTCCGTTGCGCGTTTCGGCAGGATCATTGATTCCCGCCCGGTAGGGATGACGGGGCTCACGGCGTGGACGGTGGAATCCAAAGGCCGCCAAATCACGCTCTACACACCCGCCGACGGACGTTACATCTTTGCGGGGGTCATTCTTGATGCAGGCGGCAGGCCGGTTCCTGGGCAAACCGCCTTGGCGCAGTCCCCGTCCATGGCGGCAGGGCAGAGCGGCCCCGCAGCGCTTGAGGGCAAGTTTACGGGTACCATCCCGGAACCCATCAAAAACGTAAACGCGCTCATGGGCGTGAAAGAAGGCGAGGGCAACATTGCCGACACGCTTTACATCATCATCGATCCGCGTTGTCCCTATAGCCGCAAGGCATACGCCAGCACACGCGATTACGTGAAACGCGGCAAGACAATCAAGTGGATCCCCGCAATAGCCCTTGGCAAGCCTGAAGAGGGAATACCGCTTGCCGCCACCTTGCTCCAGGCCAAGGATCCGGCAGATGCACTGAAGCGGGTGATGGGCGGCGAGACCATCATGACCCTGCCGCAAGAAAAGACCCAGAAGGGCATCCTGCAAAACTCGGACTTCCTGTTCTCGGCTTTCAAGCACACGCCATCGGTCAACGGTGGACGGACAGCGGTGCCGGTAGGCTTTTACGTTGATAAGCGTACGGGGCAACCTTCCATGAAAACCGGCCTGTCCGAACTGATCATCCTCGAAGAAATTTTTGGTAAGTGAGGCAACTTAATGGACTCATTGAAAACTTTCCCCTTCAAGCCAGATCTGCGCATTTTCCAGATTGAAGACACGCTTGTCGTCACCTTTGACAGCAGATGCCCGTTTGATGCTACGCGCAGCCTGCATTCCGTGCGAGTGCCGGTTGACTACCAAATGATGTCTGTTAAAGTCAGCAATTTTGCTGACAAGGTGGATAGCGACGGGATGCGCAGGATATGCGGCACGATCCACCTTGTTGTGACCGACAAAGAGGGCAGGGAGGAGGCGCTCCTGCTCTCCGACTGTACTATGACATTTGTTGCACCTATGCAGAAAAGCCTCCCGCTATATGAACAACTCGTCACCCCGTCACAGGTTGCGAATACCGTCTGCCAGGGCGTCTCGGAAGCGCTCAACGCGGCACTGCACAACTTACTCCAGGATTTAGAGCGGACTGCCAGGCATGCGGCACGGTTCGCGCTCAAATCGACCCTGTCCACAACAGAGGCAGAGCCGAAGGCGCCAGGAACTTTTGTCCGCCGACCGTCTCCAATTTCAAGGTTCTGGGTGCCACCGGCAAACGACGAGCAGTCACCAACATGGAAAAAGCGGCTCAAGTTCGCAACGATTGTTGTCGGTGCGGGCATTTTGACGTGGGTAGTGATGGGTTCATATTTTTCAAACCAGCCACCGCGCGAAAAGGCTGCCGTGGCAGCGGCGATGAACCCGCAGGATATTGATGCACAGATCAGGCTTACGACGGAGGTTCTAAAAGAAATGGGTCTCAATCCTGGAAAACCACAGGACGTAGGATGTCTTGGTCGGCAGTAGGATGTAATTTGAGTTTCCGTTTATTTCGCCCCGGCAGCAGGTACAATGAACAGTCTTGTGTGTTGGCGTGGCACCTCGCCGGGCGGGCGTCTGTCAAGGCGGACACAGTTGACGACCCTGCAGGCGGTTATCGTCCAGTTCAACAGAAATTGAGTCCAACATGAGAGCAAAAGGCGGCAGCTATGAGACCGAAAAGTGAAATAGAAGATGGCAAAATACTCGTCTCGTTCTCCCAACTCGATTTGCCGAAAACAGGGCTGATCGTTGCGTCCCCGACGATCCTGGCGGACACTGTGCACATCTTGTGGCAAACAATTTTGTTGCTCGACAAGGTGCTGCTGCTGAAGGCCGTATTCAACTGGGTGCAGCGCTTGCAGCGCGTCCAATACCTTGCCCAGGCACTTGCGGCGGTTCGCACCCGGAACATGCCGACGGGTTCCAACGTGCAGCGGGAGCAGAGGACAGAGCGGAAATTGGCGCTTGTGGCCGAACTCAACCGTCCTCTCTCCTTTCACCTTGAATCCCAGAAGTCGGAGTACGGCATCCAGCCCAATGCCGCGCTCGACCTGATGATAAGCCCTGAAGAGTTTCAGCAACTGGAGCAGTACTCCATGCCGTTCCTTGCGACGGAAGATGTTTTTGTTGCAGCCTGCATGTTCCTGCGGGTAAAGATTTCAAAGGATCGATCGATGTTTTTCATCGCGGGCGAGTCCCCGGACTTCAGGGATTCTATACGCGACAGGCAACCGATCATCGTGGAGGACGCGGCCAAGAACATTTCTCACAGCCTTTCGCGACCGGACAGAGCCCGGGGCAAGGTAGAGATGAACTCTATTAATTCAGCATTTAACAACCTGGTCAAACTCAACAGATACTATGCCAGAGTCAAAGCGGTCGCGGCCTACCTGAATGAGGATGTCGCAAGGACGAAGAAAGACGCGATGCAATTCTTTTGCATCACAAATACCGAATTTGAGCGCATCATGAAACTGGCCCGCCGCGAAGGGATTGTAACTTGGCGGGTCAAACGCAGGACGCCGAACCAGTACCCCATCAATGCCAGCAATCAGGAATTCCTGACCGGGTACGCGGAAAGAATGCAAATGACCGAGGGTAGGGCCCTGAACGACATTATTGCCCGGTTTGCCCGTTTCAGCTATTTGCAGGGCGAGCAGCATAAACGGCAGTCCTTACCTGCCAAAACGCTTGAGCAATTCCGAAAGAAAGAACAGAGCCGGCGCCAAGGCACGTCTACCGAGGACTCCCCGAAGCAGGCGAACATAGATGTGCTTTCCTGACAGGTTTCAAATCGTGCCGTCTGCGCCGTGGTTTGTTTGAACGTATTGGATTCTGGTGGATGCCTCATTCCTGCCGGGTTTCTTCCGCCTGCTGGGTTTCTTCCGCCTGCTGGGGGTCTTCCACCAGATTACAGGCCGTTTCCGCTTCACGTTCTCCGATCCATACGGTCAAGGCGCTGAAATTGTCCAGATCGGGTATACAGAGAGCTGAAACGCCATTCATCATCTCGTCGACCCACTGCTCCGGGGTTTTCGCCTGTTGGAGCGTTTCCTCCATGCGCATTTCGTCGACGTTTTCCCAAAAACCGTCAGAGCACAGTAAGAAAATGTCGCCCGATTGCAAGGCAAACGGTTCATTGCAGATGGCTTTTTCCGGCACATCGTCACTCCCCACTGCCGCATACAGCATGTTCCTCTCGCAGTTGCCACGTAGCGTCCCGGTGCAAAGACCGGCATTGATCATGGTTTGCAGGATGCTATGGTCGGTTGTCAGGCAGTGGGCGCGCCCGTCGCGGAACAGATAGATGCGGCTGTCACCCAAGTGGTTCCAATAGGCAAGCCTGTTTTCCGTATCCAACACCAGGGTCACGACAGTGGTATTCATTTCGGGAAACTGCGGATTGAGTTTGCGCACATCGAACAAAGCCTCGCGCGCTATCGTCAACAACATTTCGGGCGAATCGGCGTCGATTCTGGGTGCGGCGGAGAAATGCGCCAGCACTTGCTTGACGACGGCATTCGATGCAAGCGCCCCGCCTTCGTGGCCGCCCGTGCCGTCCGCCAGCACGAAACAACCTAATATTTCGTTGGCATAAAAGTTGACCGCGTCTTCGTTTGCCTCTCGGCTTCCGCGTTCACTCCGGTGCGCTACCCGCATCATAACCAGCCTGCCCTCCCAGCGGATTGCACCGCCAGAACCGCTTTTTCGTAATCATTTGGAAAGGTTTCTCCAAAACCTCTATACCATAACGTGAACTAACGGTCGCGTTCTTCTCAGACATTACGCGTACGAAAAAGCAACGACTGCGAAGGCCAACTGAGCCGCGAGCAGGACGCTCTGGTGCACGACGACACTGCTCCACTCCGATTCATTGTCCATCGCGACGTTCAGCCTCGGCAGGTGCGGTACCTTTTGGTAATTGCACCACCCGCGTCCTTGCCAGCCTGTCATGCAGGAAAAGATTGTCGAGATCGAAAAAGGCCCAGAGGATACCGGCCCCGAAGCACAGCATCGAAGGCCAGGCCAGCACGTAACGCAGGCCGGCACGGCCCCATGAAAGAGTGCTCCCGTTGGCGGTCACTACCCGAAGGCGCCAGGTGCGCATCGCCAGCGTCTGACCATGAAGGCGCCAGCTACAAACGAAATAAACCCCCAGCAGGGCCAGGAGATGCAACAGTTCGACCCATCCCACCCAGGCGGGGGGATTCTTCAAATCCAGCAGCGAAAGCAAAAGCATCCACGGGAGAAAAAAACCGATAGCGAGCACACCGATGAGCAACACCAACTCATACAGCATGCCCGCCAGACGCCTGCGCAGGCCAGCAAGTTCAACCACGACAAGCCTTGTCGGAAAGCCGGAGGAAGAATTTTTCAAGAAATTATTTTGAGCCATGGCGAAACATCAAACCTCAATTAGCGTCATCAACCTTGACCAATGTCGAAGCGAACTGTAGATTTTCCATCTCCTTATTACACATTGCATTACTGGCGAGTTGAAATGACACTGACTGGGGCAGAAATTTTAATCAGGTGCCTGCAAATTGAGAAGGCCGAATACGTGTTCGGCTATCCAGGCGGGGCCGTACTTTACCTTTACGATGCGCTTTTTCAGCAAGACAGCATCCGTCACGTCCTGGTGCGCCATGAGCAGGCCGCTGTCCATGCCGCTGATGGCTACGCCCGCAGCACCGGCAAAACGGGCATCGCGCTCGTCACTTCCGGGCCAGGGGCCACCAACGCTGTCACCGGCATCGCCACTGCTTACTACGATTCCATCCCGATCGTGGTCATCTCCGGGCAGGTAGCGACCGCCTTCATCGGGCAGGACGCCTTCCAGGAAGTCGATACCGTGGGGGTCACACGCCCATGCACGAAACACAACTTCCTCGTGCGCGACGTGCGCGACATCGCCCTGACCCTGAAAAAAGCTTTCTACCTTGCACGTAGTGGCCGCCCCGGCCCGGTTGTCGTCGACATCCCCAAGGACGTTTCCGCCGCGCGTTGCAAATTCGACGAAAAAGAATACGCGAAAGAAATTTCGATGCGTTCCTACAATCCGGTCATCCGCGGGCACCAGGGTCAGATCAAGAAAGCGGCACAAATGCTGTTCGAAGCGCGCCGCCCCATGATCTACGCTGGCGGCGGCATCGTGCTCTCGGACTCTGCCCAAGAACTCACCCGCCTCGCCCGCCTGCTGGGCGCGCCAGTCACCACCACCCTGATGGGACTGGGCGGCTTCCCGGCCAGCGACCAGTTGTACCTCGGCATGCCGGGGATGCATGGGACATTCGAAGCCAACATGGCGATGCACCACTCCGATGTACTGCTCGCCATCGGCACGCGGTTCGATGACCGCGTGGTCGGTAACGTCGAGCACTTCGATCCCGAGCAGCGCAAGATCATCCACATCGACATTGACCCTGCTTCCATCTCCAAGCGGGTAAAAGTGGACATTCCCATCGTCGGTAACGTGAAAGACGTCCTCGACCAACTCATCCGCCAGATTGAATCTGGTTCGTTTCCCGTGCAGGACACCGCCGAATGGTGGGCACAGATCGAGGAATGGCGCGCGCGTCAGTGCCTGGCCTACAAACCTTCTTCCGAAACCATCAAGCCGCAGTTGGTCATCCAGAAACTTTGGGAAGTCACCGAGGGCAAAGCACTTATTTCCACCGACGTCGGCCAGCACCAGATGTGGGCGGCGCAATACTACCGGTTCGACCAGCCCCGGCGCTGGTTCAGCTCCGGCGGGTTGGGTACGATGGGCGTGGGGTTGCCCTATGCGATGGGCGCGCAACTGGCTCACCCCGATGCCCAGGTGGCCTGTGTTTCCAGCGAAGGCTCCATCCAGATGAACATCCAGGAACTCTCCACCTGCCGCCAGTTTCGGCTACCCATCAAAATCTGCCTGCTCAACAACCGCTACCTTGGCATGGTTCGGCAATGGCAGCAGATGTTCCACGGCCAGCGCTACTCGGGCTCCTACATGGACTCCCTGCCCGATTTCGTAAAACTGGCCGAATCCTACGGCCATATCGGCATCCGTGTCGACGACCCCGCCGATGTGGAAGGCGCGTTGCGCGAGGCGTTCACCACCCACAAGAACGAACTCGTCTTCCTTGACTTCCAGATCGACCGTTCCGAAAACGTCTACCCGATGATTCCGGGCGGCAAGGGCCTCACCGAAATGATTTTACCCTCCGAAGAACTGTAAGCCGCCCGCCCTTTCCCGACAAAGCTTAAAAAACCAGGAGCGCATCTCATGCGTCACGTCATTTCCCTGCTAATGGAAAACGAATCCGGCGCCCTATCCAGGGTGGCGGGGCTATTTTCTGCGCGCGGTTACAACATCGATTCGCTCACCGTCGCACCTACCGAAGACGCTTCCATGTCCCGGATGACGCTGGTCACCTCCGGGTCGGACGACATCATCGAGCAGATCATCAAACAGTTGAACAAACTCGTCGACATTATCAAGGTCACTGACTTTTCCGAGATTCCCAGCATTGAACGCGAACTGCTGCTCGTCAAAGTCCGTGCCACCGGCGCGGCGCGTGAAGAAATGAAACGCATGGCAGACATTTTCCGTGCCCACATCATCGATGTCACGGACGCCTCCTATATCATCGAACTCACCGGTAACCAGCAAAAACTGGACGCCTTCATCGCCGCCATCGACCCTGCGTTGCTCATCGAAACCGTGCGCTCAGGCGCCTGCGGCCTCGGGCGCGGCGAACGCGTGCTCAAACCCTGAACCCGGGCCTGTAATCCGAGGCTTTTTCCACACCTCACACCCACTAAAAGGACAACCATGAAAGTCTATTACGACAAGGATGCCGACCTCTCCCTCATCAAAGGTAAAAAAGTCGCCATCGTCGGCTACGGCTCCCAGGGCCATGCACACGCCCAGAACCTCCACGACTCCGGTGTCGAAGTCACCGTCGGCGTGCGCAAGGATCTCGACGACAGTTGGAAAAAGGCTGAAGCCGCCGGGTTGAAAGTCAAGGAAATCGACGAAGCCGTCAAAAACGCCGATGTCGTCATGATCCTTTTGCCCGACGAAATTACCCCGCAAGTCTACAAAGCGGACGTCGAACCCAACCTCAGAAAGGGCGCGACTCTCGGCTTCGCACACGGCTTCAACATCCACTACAGCCTGATCGTCCCGCGCGACGACATCGACGTCATCATGGTCGCCCCCAAAGGTCCCGGTCACACTGTCCGTTCCGAATACCTCAGAGGCGGCGGCGTCCCCTCCCTGATTGCCGTCTTCCAGGACAGAAGCGGCAAAGCGCGCGACATCGCCCTCTCCTATGCTGCGGCCAATGGCGGAACCAAAGCGGGCGTCATCGAGACCACCTTCCGCGAAGAAACCGAAACAGACCTCTTCGGCGAACAGGCCGTGCTGTGCGGCGGCTGCGTCGAACTCATGAAAATGGGTTTCGAGACCCTCGTCGAAGCCGGTTACGCCCCGGAAATGGCCTATTTTGAATGCCTGCACGAAATGAAACTCATCGTAGACCTCATCTACGAAGGCGGCATTGCCAACATGAACTACTCCATTTCCAACAATGCCGAATACGGCGAATACACCACCGGGCCAAAAGTCATCAACGCCACTTCGCGCGAAGCCATGAAGGAAGCCCTGAAGCGCATCCAGAATGGGGACTACGCCAAAGAGTTCATCCTCGAAGGCCGCAACGGTTACCCCTCCATGACCGCCCGCCGCCGCCTCACTGCCGAGCACCCCGTCGAAACAGTCGGCGGCCAGTTGCGCGACATGATGCCGTGGATCAAGAAAAACAAACTGGTAGACCAGTCGAAGAACTGAGGAGCATGCACGCCCCGGCGGCAACGCCGGGGCCCACAAAACACAAACTCCTGTTAGAATGCCCGTCCTTTGGGCCGATAGCTCAGCTGGGAGAGCGCTGCGTTCGCAATGCAGAGGTCGAGGGTTCGATCCCCTTTCGGTCCACCATAACAACAAGCTTCAATTCCACAGAGAGGAACACAAATGAAACAGAACATCGGTTGTACTGACCGCGTCTTACGCATCGTAGTGGGCATTGCGCTAATCGTCCTGGCCGCCCTGGGAAAGGTAGGCTGGTGGGGCTGGATAGGCGTAGTTCCCCTGGCCACCGGCCTGCTCAGGTTTTGCCCACTCTACACCATGCTGGGCATGAAGACCTGCTCCACCGACAGGTGCTGACGCTTCAAGCTACCACAATGAAAAACGCCCGCATCCGTGCGGGCGTTTTTCATTGTGCACCCGGCATGAGCGCCCTCCTGCGGGTGCAAGTGAACTGCGCTCGCGAACCCTAACATTGGAGGCTGACGGAGTGACTTACGATGAAATCTGTGATAAAAATCATACTTTCATAGTATAAAAGAATGAAGGGTGCCGAAAATGTTTTCTGTTACCCGAAATGAATTTTTTCTGTGCGCAGTGCTTTGTCCATGCACTATCTAAGGATAGAGAAGCAGAGGAAGCCATGCGTGAAGAAATGCGGCGGAAGAAATATATAGAAGCTGGATTCGTTGAACACGCGTCGCGCGCAATCCCCGAAATGCGTGACGGGGTAAGCGAGACAATGGTTGATGGAGCCGAAGGCTCCCCAGACTGCTGACAAAGTCTCCGTGAATGAATGGCTCTCAAAAGCTAAGCGCCCGTGTAACGATTGCGGGTCATTTTACGAATAGGGGTGTTGTTTTTTCTCTGGGCTGTGTTATGATATCGTCATGCTTAAGCCTGCCTATCCCGCCCAGACTGAACTGGAA
>WREK01000063.1 GCA_009779355.1 Betaproteobacteria bacterium
AGTTGCAGTCCATGCAGATGACGATTTTCGTCTTTCTCCCGTCGATCCTGCTCTCCGGCTTCATGTTCCCCTTCCAGTCCATGCCCGGATGGGCGCAGGCCATTGGCAACATCCTGCCGAACACCCATTTTCTGAAAATTGCGCGGGGCATCCTTCTCAAAGGCAACGGGCTGGAACAGCTCTGGCCGCACATCTGGCCCATCCTGCTTTTCACCGCCGTGGTGCTGGCCGTTGGGTTGAGGACTTACCGGCGCACGCTGGATTAATAACTATGCCACGAAATACATAGGGAAACGCTGAACAATTCCTGTGCGTTCTGGCATCGTAGGTGCGGGTTTCAAACCCGCCCAAAACATAGCCTGACACATGGCCTGCAAGCCGACGAACGGACATGGACGTGTTTGAAACCCGCACCTGCGACGCCCGGATGGAATAAATCAGCGTTTCCATAGGCAAAACTTTTTTTTAATACTGATAGACTTGCCTCTTGCGCCGCCCCGGCCTTACCCAAAACCTCCCACACATGGGGCCCTGTTCCTTCACCATGACCACCAAACACACCCCGCCCCCCGAATCCACGAAAACCTGGTCCGGACGCTTCAGCGAACCCGTGTCGGAACTGGTCAAACGCTATACCGCCTCAGTTTTCTTCGACCGCCGCATGGCTACGCAAGACATCCGGGGTTCCCTCGCCCACGCCCGGATGCTCGCCCGGCAGGGGATACTCTCCGGGGAGGATCTTGCCGATATCGAACGCGGCATGGCGCAAATCGCGGACGAAATCGCGCGCGGGGAATTTCAATGGAATCTCGATGACGAGGATGTCCACCTCAACATCGAAAAACGCCTGACCGCGCTCGTTGGCGACGCGGGCAAGCGTCTGCACACGGGCCGCAGCCGCAACGATCAGGTAGCAACCGACATCCGATTGTGGCTACGGGAAACCATCGACCGCATCCTCGAACTCATCATGGCCTTCCAGCGCCGCCTGCTCGAAGTGGCCGAGGCGCACGCCGCCACGCCGATGCCCGGCTTCACGCATCTGCAGGTCGCGCAGCCGGTGACGTTCGGCCACCATCTGCTCGCTTATTACGAGATGACCCGCCGGGACTTTGATCGCTTCGCGGACTGCCGCCGTCGCGTAAACTGCCTGCCACTGGGCGCAGCAGCGCTGGCCGGAACCAGCTACCCGATCGCGCGCGAATCGGTCGCCGCTGAACTGGGGTTCGATGAACTCTGCCGCAACTCGCTGGACGCCGTGAGCGACCGCGACTTTGCCATCGAATTCTGCGCGGCCAGCGCACTGCTGATGACGCACCTGTCCCGCCTATCGGAAGAAATCATTCTGTGGATGAACCCGCGCGTCGGCTTCATCGACCTCGCCGACCGCTTCTGTACCGGCTCCTCGATCATGCCGCAGAAAAAAAACCCGGACGTCCCCGAACTCGTGCGCGGCAAAACCGGGCGCATAAACGGCCACCTCGTGGCCCTCCTCACCCTCATGAAAGGCCAGCCACTGGCCTACAACAAAGATAACCAGGAAGACAAGGAACCGCTGTTCGACACGGCGGACACCGTGACCGACACCCTGCGCATCTACGCCGACATGATTGGCGGCATCCAGGTCAAGCCCGACAACATGCGCACGGCGCTCGCGCAGGGGCACGCCACCGCCACCGACCTTGCCGATTATCTGGTGAAAAAAGGGTTGCCCTTCCGCGACGCGCACGAAGCCGTAGCACTGGCGGTGCGGGCCGCCGAGGGACGCGGCCTCGACATTTCCCGCCTAAGTCCTGACGAACTGCGGGCGGCGCTGGCCTGCGTACCCGGTGCAGCCGAACGACTGGATGAAGACGCGCTCAGCGCCATCTCCATCGAAGGCTCGCTTTGCGCGCGTGCCCATCCTGGCGGCACAGCCCCCGACACGGTACGTGCGGCTATCACCCGCGCACGCGAAGAATTGGGTGCGCCGACGTGATGACCCTGGAGCGGATCGGCAAATACGAAATCCGCCGCCTGCTTGGAGAAGGGGCAACAAGCAGCGTTCATTTGGCCTGGGATCCATTCAACCGGCGCGAAGTTGCGATCAAACGGATCGACCCCGCCTTTTTCAAGCCTCCCCACCGTGGTCGCCTGTTCCGGCAACTCCTGATCAACGAAGCATCGCTCGCGGGCAAGCTCAAACACCCGCACATCATCCAAATCTACGATGCGGTCGTCGACGCTAAAAACGCCTATGTGGCGATGGAATATGTCCCTGGCGGAACCCTGGAACCGCTGGCGCATCCCGGCAAGTTAGCCCCGTTCGACCGCGTCATTGAAATCATCTTCAAATGCACACGGGCGCTTGACTACGCTTTTCACAACGGCATTACCCATCGCGACATCAAACCCGCCAACATCCTGCTCTCCACGGCGGACGGCAGCGACATCCGCATCTCGGACTTCGGCGCGGCCTTTCAGGTGACGGGCGAAGTCACGCAAATTGCCAACCTTGGCTCCCCCGCATACATGTCGCCACAACAAGTGCGCGAAATGCAGATCGACCACCGCTCAGACATCTACTCGCTTGGCGTGGTGATGTACCAGTTGCTTACCGGGCGCCTTCCGTTTGAGAGCGACAACACCTACAGCCTCGCCTACCGCATCACCAGCGAAACACCTCCCGCGATCACCCAATACCGGCCGGAACTCCCAGAGTCACTCAATGTCATCGTGCGCCGCGCGATGGAAAAAGACATCGACCGCCGTTACCAGAGTTGGGCCGAGTTCTCGCACGACCTCACACTCGCCTTCCGCAACTGCGTCATAAAATCCGACCAATCAACGCTACCAGAAACCGAAAAATTCCGCTTCCTGCGGACGCTGCCTTTTTTCAGCCATTTCACCGATGCCGAACTGTGGGAAACCATCGCTTTTTCGCAATGGGATCAATTCCAGCCCAGTACGCTCATCCTCAAGGAAGGCGAAGCGGGCAATTACTTCTGTTTTCTGGTCGAAGGCGAAGCACAGGTCAAGAGAAACCGCGCCTTGCTCGGTGTACTCACGCCTGGAGACTGTTTCGGCGAAATCGCCCTGTTCTCCGCAGGGAAAGGCGTGCGTTCTGCCTCAGTCGAAGCGGCTTCCGAAGTGCGGCTCATTACCATCCGTGGGGATGCCCTCGAACGCGCATCTGAAACCTGCCGCATGCATTTTTACCAAGCTTTCCTCACCGTATTGTCCACCCGACTATCACTGGCCAGCTCGCGCATCGCCAATCTCGCGGTCTGATCCCGTTCTCGACCAATCATGCGAGTCAAAAATCAGCCAATCCCATAATGAACTGACCCCAAAAAGGTTGGATGGGCGTCCAACTTTTGGGGGTCAGTTCAAGGTCGATGAATCCCGAACCGATCCTGGGGGCATGGAGCCGGTAACGGTCTGCAATTTCATACAGCATATTCCATAAGCAATCAACAATCAAGATGCTGATGTGATTTTTTATTATTTATGGGTCAACCGGGAACAGAGCCTCATTGTTGTGGTCTGAATCCGATTGTTGCTATCCTTTTGGTAGGCAGCAACAAGGGCGGTGCAAACCGACGCCGGTTCTACAAACAACTTATCATGATAACCGATGCGCGATTTGATGAACACCTTGCACAAATGAAGAAGGAGCAAAGAGATGGCAAAAACCCTTGAAGATATGCTTTTTGAATTGCCGTCGGAACGGCAGGCTGGAATTGCCGCGCGTACGCTGGAACTGGCAACGCTTGGAGATTTACGCCAGGCAGCAGAACTTACGCAATGCGATCTGGCAGCGACATTGAACGTGGGGCAGGAAGCGATCAGCCACTTGGAAAAACGCAACGACATGCTGCTCTCCACGCTTCGCCACTATGTAGAAGGAATGGGCGGGCAACTCGATCTGGTTGTCCGTTTCCCAGGCAGGCCCCCGGTGTCGCTGAAACACTTTGGTGGTTAGGGGAAAAAGTGAATAGTTGCTGGCGGTCATGATCGCTCGCAATCGTGGGAAATCACGCTGCGCCTTCGGCAAAACTCTACAACACTAAACCATGACTTCGCGCACGATTCCCTGGCTCGACGATTTAGCTGATTTTCCCGGCTTTCCCGACTCTGCTTCGGCCCTGGAGGAGCCTAACGGCCTGGTTGCTGCTGGAGGCGCGCTTTCGCCTGAGTGGCTGCTCGCTGCTTATCGGCGCGGGCTTTTCCCGTGGTTTAACGAAGGCGACCCTATTTTGTGGTGGAGTCCCAATCCACGCCTTGTTCTCTTTCCACATGAAATCCGGATCCATCGTTCACTGCGCCGAGTTTTGCGGCAGCAGCGCTTCGAAGTGCGAGTCGATACCGATTTCCCTGCCGTTATTGCCGCCTGCGCCATGCCTCGTGAACCCGGTGGTAGGACTTGGATTCTTCCCGCCATGCAGGCCGCCTATTGCCGAATGTTTGAACTCGGACATGCCCATAGCATCGAATGCTGGCTTGAAGGCCGGCTGGTGGGCGGGCTTTACGGAATGGCGCTTGGCCG
Organism: Betaproteobacteria bacterium; assembly: GCA_009779355.1. Taxonomy (GTDB): domain Bacteria; phylum Pseudomonadota; class Gammaproteobacteria; order Burkholderiales; family Rhodocyclaceae; genus WRNU01. The sequence continues at coordinate 4,529 of WREK01000063.1, forward strand.
CGTGTTTTTCGGTGAATCCATGTTTTCGCTCGAAACCGACGCTTCGAAGGTTGCGCTCGCCTACCTGACAAGGTTGCTTTCAGCAAAAGATTTCGCCATGATTGACTGCCAGATGAGTACTGCGCACCTGCAATCAATGGGTGCACGGGAAATCTCCCGTGACGAATTCTGCGCCAGGCTCGAACGCTGGGCAGTACTGACCGGACCGCCACGGCATTGGCCTGCCGACCTGGCAGCATCGGTTGATTGGGACGAAGCCGCCGTGGATTGAGGGTTTCATGCGCCAGAACGACAATTTCTCCCCGATCCACTTTTACGCTACCGCGCCGTATGTCTGCTCTTACTTGCCGGAGCGCACGGCGCGCTCACAAGTTGCGCTGACCAAGGTCGTCGAGACCCCAGGGCCGCCCCCAGAAATCGACCTGAATCCCGACCTTGCCGCCGCTTACGGCGCACTGCTCGTGCAGCATGGTTTCCGGCGTAGCGGCACGTTCATCTACCGCCCGCATTGCGATGAGTGTCATGCCTGTGTGCCGGTGCGCCTGCCCGTGGAGCGCTTCATTCCGGATCGTAGCCAGCGCCGCGCCATGCAGCACCACGCCGGACTTGCCGTCCATACCAGCCCCCCGGTGTTCAGCGAGGAACATTTCCTTCTCTACCAGCGTTACCTGCACATACGCCACCCCCAGGGCGGCATGGATGAGGATAGCCGCGAGCAATACCAGCAGTTTCTGCTGCAAAGCCCGGTCGAAACTTCCTTCGTCGAGTTCCGCGAGAGTGGCAATCTTTGCATGATCTGCGTCATCGACAAGTTGGAAGATGGTTTTTCCAGCGTCTACACTTTCTTCGATCCCGATCTTGCACGCGCTTCGCTTGGAACCTATGCCGTGTTATGGCAGATAGAAGCCTGCCGTCAGGCGCACTTGCCTCACCTGTATCTCGGCTATTGGATCAAGGAAAGCCGGAAAATGGCCTACAAAACCCGCTTTCGCCCCATCGAGGGCTACTTGGAAGGGGGCTGGCGGGAGATTAAACCCGACAAATCCGGCGGGACTGCCAATTCATCCGAAGCCGCATAGGCTGGGGTGCGCAAAGCAAACCCCAACGTGCAGGGGCAAAGTGAACGGCGGCAACGTTGAGGTTCGCAAGGCTCACCCCGACCTATACAGTTTGAGCCCGCAGCCTAAACGGATAATTTTTTGCTTTTTCCCGCAATTTCCGCCAGCATGACCCAGGTCGATATCACCGTATCCGGGTTGAGCGAGATAGTCTGAATGCCTTCTTCCATCAGCCATGCGGCGAAATCGGCATGGTCGGATGGCCCCTGCCCGCAAATGCCAATGTACTTTCCAAGGCTGTTGGCGGTTTGGATTGCCTTTGACAACAATGCCTTGACTGCCGGGTCGCGCTCATCGAACGCATGCGCAACCAGCCCTGAGTCGCGGTCGAGTCCCAGGGTAAGTTGCGTGAGGTCGTTGGATCCGATGGAGAACCCGTCGAAATACTGTAGAAATTGATCCGCAAGCAACGCATTCGACGGAATCTCGCACATCATAATGAGCTTGAGTTCGTTTTCGCCGCGTTTGAGTCCGTTTTCAGCGAGAAGGTTCACGACATTCTCCGCCTCGACGAGGGTGCGCACGAAGGGGATCATGATCTGCACGTTGGTCAGGCCGATCTCATTCCTTACCTTGCGCATGGCGGCACATTCCAGTTCGAAGCAATCCCGGAAGCTGCTGGCGATGTAGCGCGACGCGCCACGGAAACCGAGCATCGGGTTTTCTTCCTCCGGCTCGTAGATGTATCCGCCCAGGAGCTTGCGGTACTCGTTCGATTTGAAATCGGACATGCGCACAATCACTGGCCTGGGATAAAACGCGGCAGCGATGGTTGCTACGCCCTCGGACAGCTTGTCGATGAAGAACTGTCGGGGGCTGTCGTAACCACGCGCCCTCAGCAGGATCTCTTCGCGCATGGAAGCTGGGGCCTGGTCGATTTCGAGGATTGCCTTGGGGTGAATGCCGATCATGTTGTTGATGACAAACTCCAGCCGCGCCAGCCCCACGCCGCTGTTGGGTATCTGCGCAAACTCGAAGGCAAGTTCGGGATTGCCTACGTTCATCATAATCTTGATAGGCAACTTGGGCAGGTTGCCCATGTCGGTGGTAGAAATTTCGAACTCCAGCTTGCCGCGGTACACAAACCCAGTGTCCCCTTCGGCGCAGGAGACAGTCGCTTCCTCACCCTCGGCCAGCGTCTCGGTTGCATTGCCGCAGCCGACGATGGCGGGAATGCCTAACTCCCGCGCAATGATTGCGGCATGACAGGTGCGTCCGCCGCGATTGGTGACAATGGCACTGGCCCGCTTCATGACTGGCTCCCAGTTTGGGTCGGTCATGTCCGTAACAAGTACATCGCCTGCCAGCACACGGTTCATTTCAGAAGCATCCGAGACGATGCGTACCGTGCCTGCGCCGATTTTCTGGCCGATGGCACGGCCACGGGTAATCGGTTCGCCGCCGGGTTCCTTGAGCCGGTACTTTTCCATTACCAGCCCGGAACCCTGGCTTTTCACCGTCTCAGGCCGTGCCTGGAGAATGTAGAGCTTGCCGTCCTCGCCGTCCTTGCCCCATTCGATGTCCATCGGGCGGCCATAGTGCTTTTCTATGATGACCGCATAGCGCGCCAGTTCCAGCACGTCCTCATCGGTAATGGCGAACTGGACGCGGTCGGCCTCGGGCACATCCACGGTGCTCACGGACTTGCCCGCCTCGCGCATGTCGGAAAAAATCATCTTGATGAGCTTGGAGCCGAGATTGCGCCGCAGCACCGCCGAACGGCCCTGGGCGAGCATCGGTTTGTGTACGTAGAATTCGTCGGGATTCACCGCACCCTGCACCACGGTTTCACCCAGGCCGTAGGAAGCCGTCACGAACACCACATCCTTGAAGCCGGACTCGGTATCGAGCGAGAACATCACCCCCGAAGCGCCAGTGTCGGAACGCACCATGCGCTGCACGCCTGCCGACAGCGCCACCTCGTTGTGCGCGAAACCCTTGTGCTCACGGTAGGCAATGGCACGGTCGTTGTAGAGCGAGGCGAACACTTCCTTGATCGCGAGCAGGATGTTGCCGTAGCCATGGATATTGAGAAAAGTTTCTTGTTGCCCAGCGAAAGAAGCATCCGGCAGATCCTCGGCGGTAGCGGAAGAGCGCACCGCAAAACTGCCCCCATCCGCGCCCGAAGCGATGCTCTCGTAGGCCACTTTGATTTCGGCTTCCAATTTGGCCGGGAATGGCGTATCGATGATCCATTGGCGGATTTGCGCACCCGTATCGGCCAATGCGTTGACATCATCGATATCAAGTGCATCGAGCGCAGCATTGATCCGCCCGGACAAACCTTCATGCACCAGGAATTCGCGGTAGGCTTCGGCGGTCGTTGCAAAACCGCCCGGCACACGCACGCTCCACGATGCCAATTGGCTGATCATTTCACCAAGCGAGGCGTTCTTGCCGCCAACCTTATCGACATCGGACATACGCAGTTCTGTGAAGGGGATGACATAACAAGGCATGATCGATTTCCAAAATGCACTGGGGAAAAACGGATATTTTACGTACAATGCCTTCTTCGCGGACAGCAGGGTTTGCCCCTATATGCTTCCTTCACGCCTTGTACTTTCTTTTTTGCCTGCAACCTCACGAGTACATCCATGAATAACCATCGTCCTATTCGTACGGTGTTTTTCGTTTCCGACAGTACCGGTATTACAGCTGAAACGTTCGGGCACAGTCTGCTGGCACAGTTTCCCGACACCCGTTTCCAACAAACACGCGTACCTTTTGTCGATGATGTTCCCAAGGCACAGGATTGCGCCCAGCAGATCCAGAAGGTCGCCCGTGAAACGGGGCAGCGTCCCATTGTGTTCAGCAGCCTGGTCAATCCGGAATCGGTCGCCACACTACGTGAAGCGCATGATAGCGCTTTGTTCATCGATCTCTTCGAACGGTTCATCGAACCGCTCGAAAACGAACTCGGGCAACGTTCCGCCCACACCATTGGCCGCTTCCACGGTGTTGCCGAGAGCGGTGACTACAAAAAACGCATCGAAGCTATCAACTTCGCGATGACACATGACGATGGCGTCTCCAGCGCCTCCGACCTGGTGAAGGCCGACGTCATCCTCGTGGGCGTGTCGCGCTCCGGCAAAACGCCGACCAGCCTCTATCTGGCAATGCAGTTCGGCGTCAAGAGCGCCAATTACCCGCTCATTCCCGAAGATTTCGAGCGCAACAAACTACCGGGGGAACTGCACGAGTTCCGCAACAAACTTTTTGGCCTGACCATTTCCCCGGATCGGCTCTCGCTCATCCGGCAGGAACGGCGGCCAAACAGTCATTACGCCAGCCTGGATAACTGCCGCTACGAAATAGATGCCGCACAAAAGCTGATGCGGCGCGAAAATATCCGCTGGCTGGACTCCACCACCAAATCCATTGAGGAAATCTCAGCCACTATTATGCAAACAGTGCGGATCGAAACAGAATTTTGACCCGTTCGCCACGTTAACCCACTTGCCACGCTAAAAGCTACAATATTACATTTCTTCTGGATGGAGTCGGGCATGAAAAGGCCGCGCAGCAAACGCCGGGGCGGTATTGGCCGCCATGCTGAAGAGCTTCTGTGGTTGGCCAGCGGTCTGGCCGAATCCTGTTGCCGGGTTGAAGACTGTTTCTGGGAAGAACGTCTCGCGTCAACCATCGATACGGCACTGATCCACGATGACGAAGACACGCTCGATACTGCGCTCGATCAGGCATTCAACCGTGGCGGTTCAGTCTATGACGAATTGGCTGATGCTATCGAGTCACGCACGGAATCCCCCATCATTCCCGGCAACGAACACGACATCGTCTTTATCGCTGCCCCGGTGCTAGTCTGGTCGCGCTTCCGCATCCCTGCGCGTACCTTACCTGCCGCCACATTGGCTAACCTGCGCGTGCACCTGCTCGCCCACATCCTCGGCCAGAACGCCCGCCTGTCCCTGGCCGATTTCCTATTCAGCCCGGATCAACTTCCGCAAGGCTATTGTGACACTGCCAATTTTGCCGCGCGCCTGGGCCGCGCCGCGCTCGATGGGGAAGACCTGCATATCGACACCGACGGCATGCCGGAAACCACGCAATTCCTCTCCGACACCCGTTACATCCTGGCAGCGGTTGCTGTGCCGCGCGGCCATGCCGTTTTCCGCTGGCAGGAAACCGACGGAAACCGGGCCGAGGCGCTGGCGCAATGGCGCGGCCAGGGCGGGGATTGCCTTGCCCCGCTCTTGCCGGGATGCACGCTCGAAGTCGTGTTGCCCGAATCCTATTTCTCCGCCTGCCGCGCTGCCGACAAGATCAGCCGCGCATACTCCGTGCGCGCCTCGATCGCCTTTCTCGCCACCTCGCTTGAAGTGCCCGTGGTTAACTTGCGTGCGGTCATTGCGCCTTTCTGGGACGAGCAGATCGAAGAATACCGGATCGGTTTTACCCTCTCCACCAGCGACGACGTCGTGCACGGCGTAGTCTGGCCGCTCCTGGGCCTGGAAGATGAAACCGTCGATGTGCCCGCCGAAATCGAAGGCGTACTACGCGAATGTGGCGTCGGTATCGTGAAAACGCTTGAGCACCGTTTCCCGCTCGAATATTGCGAGGACTGCGGCGCGCCGCTCTACCCATCGGCTGACGGCGAAATCGTCCACGCCGAAATGCCCGAGGTCGAAGCCGAGCAGATCCCCCGGCACCTGCACTGAATCCATAATAAACAGCGCAAGCGCCCCGTACCCCGCCCCGGGCGGAACGGCATGCTATGGTTGTTTCTTTACGCCAAAGACGCCTCCAATGTAAATCTGTCTGTTGGTGCTTTCCCTGTCCAAACGCCAGACTCCCGCCGCTTCGCTGGGGGTGTTGGGATCGGCACCATAAAGTTGGCCACGGATGCGGTTAAGGTTATAGTCGCCCATCGTTGCTGGCAGATCTACCGGGAAGCCAGAACCTAATTTTGTCAGTTCGGTAAAGGCGCCACTGATAAAACCCGATGTGTTTATATTATCCACCAATCCTGTGAATTTATAGAAGCCGGGAAATTCCAACGTCAAGGCGCCATTCATGGCGTTCTTTATATCCAGGGTGGCTTTGCCCAGAAGGGGAATAACACTACCCTTGATGTCAGTTTCGCTGTCATCAGGGAAATTTTTGCTGACTTCAGAGAATTCAGCTATGCCGGCAGCCAGGCCAGTAAAGCGCGAGTTTTCCAGGCTGGTGACATAATTTGCTTTCCTGCCGTTGAAAAACACACCTGCCTCTTCAACGAACGAGCCTTTAAACGGAACGCCATCGAACGTACCCTGAAAATCCCACACCTGCGCCCAGTAGCCAAAACTGACGTAATCCAGTTTCCCCAGCCAGCCAACAAGCTTTTCTGTTGCGGGGCCTTTGGCTAGATGAATGACGGTATTTATGTCAACAGACGGTTTTACGTCGGCAATGACGGCGAAGTCTATGTCATCCATACTGTAAAACTTAATCTTACTGGAGTCGAAGGCGGCTACAGTCGCACCCAGGAAATCTACCAATCTCACACCGTTCGGCTCAGCTTTCAATCTGTAATCGCCGAGTTGGTTCAGCTTAGCCCCCGCCCCCGTCAGGTCGTCCTGCAGATCGCTGCCAGGAGAAACCAGGGCACTGGCCATTTTCTCCGCAGTTGACATATCAGGAGCGCTCCGGGTTGTGGCACCTTTGTGCATATCGTCTATATTGAAACGGCTGCCTCCACCGCTACCGCCACCGCTACCGCCGCCACAGGCTGAGAGGGAAAGTGCCAGCCCAAAAACACAACCCGATAAAAATACTCGTTTCATCACAAATCTCCCCATTCAAATCGCTTGTTACTCCATAACTCAGGGATGAAGCCAATCTAAATTTTGCCGAAATTTTCAGTTCTGATTTGTACGGATTTGTGGGGCAGCCTCACCCTGCTTGCGCACGTTGGGCAGCTTGTAAAGCTGCCAGCAAGCGTAACCCGGAGTGAATCGTAGGGCGAATAAGGCCGAAGACCGCCATCCGTCGTGTGTAACCCTCTGACGCGAAGCGTCACCCAGACTGCTGACAAAGTTTCCGTGAATGAATGGCTCTCAAAAGCTAAGCGCCCGTTTAACAGGATGCTCAAAAACCCCCTCAAAACCCCCACCCAGAAAATGCTTATGGTATAATTTAGCCTGATGCCCAAGCAGGAGAAAGAAGATGAGAAGTCCCGACACAACGCAGGACACGCTATTCAGCTACCGGATGCTGGAAGAGCGGATATCGTCAAACCATCCACTGCGCAAGCTGCGCCTTTTGGTCGATGGCATTCTGGGTTCGATGCATGAAACCTTCGACAAACTCTATGCGCGTAATGGTCGTCCGGGCAT
>WREK01000064.1 GCA_009779355.1 Betaproteobacteria bacterium
GAAAGGCAGCAAAAATCCCGGTAAGGGGCCAAAAAACCACCTGAAACGGGTTCCCAGGTTTCTCCAGGGGTTTGTCGAATCCAATCCGTCGCCGTCAGAGGCCAGTTACCGAAGGTGCCGGGGGATTTTTGAGCATCCTGTTAGTCAAGAACCGAATAAATCAGCGCCTCCTTGGGTTCATAGGGTCGGGGTTCGTCTTTCCGCCCTGAAGGGCGGGGTTTCAAACCGAAATCAGTTTTACGATGAATTTATCGAAAGCGGCAAGGCGCTTAAGGTGAGTGTCATGAAGGATGGCGGTTACGGTTTCGGCCCGTAAGCCGCATCAAGGAAATCAATTTTGCTCTGAAGAGCGGGATGATTCGATGTTTGGAAATCCATGATCTTGCGGGTGGGGTGGTATCATCCACCGCTTTAAGGCGGGTCATTCCGTTATTGCCCGCTCCTGCCGTTTCATCGCTTTATTCATCCAACCTTGCGCCTGTCCAAGCTCAAACTCGCTGGTTTCAAGACTTTCGTCGACCCGACTACGGTGCTCATTCCGGGGAATCTGGTTGGCGTGGTTGGCCCAAACGGCTGCGGCAAGTCGAACATCATCGATGCGGTGCGATGGGTGCTGGGGGAGACCCGCGCTTCAGCATTGCGCGGCGAATCCATGCAGGACGTCATCTTCAACGGTTCCACAACCCGCAAGGCGGTATCGCGCGCCAGCGTGGAACTGGTGTTTGACAACGCTGCCAGCCGCACCGGGGGGCAGTGGGCGCACTATGCCGAAATCGCCGTGCGCCGGGTTCTGGAACGTAGCGGCGAGTCCACCTATTACATCAATAATCTCCATGTGCGCCGCCGCGACGTAATCGACCTGTTCCTTGGCACCGGCCTGGGTCCCCGCGCTTACGCGATCATCGAACAGGGCATGATTTCACGCATCATCGAAGCGCGGCCGGAAGAAATCCGGGGCTTTCTCGAAGAGGCTGCTGGTGTTACCCGCTACCGGGAGCGCCGCCGCGAAACCGAGGGGCGGCTTGCCGATGCGCGTGACAACCTTACCCGTCTCGACGATATCCGTCTCGAACTGGGTGAACGTATCAACCATCTTGAAGTCCAGGCCGCTACCGCCGAGCGCTATCAGGCGTTTGATACTGCTTTGCGCAAGCGTCAGCAACTGCTCTGGCTCATCAAGCGCAACGAGGCGCGTGCCGGGCTTGATCGCGTAGTGGGGGAATTGCGTGACAGTACTGCTCGCATCGACGCTGACAATGCCCGCCTGCAGGCGTTGGAGAACACGCTCGAAGAGGCAAGGGCCGGGCATCTGGCCGCATCCGAATCTGTTCATGTGGCACAGAGCGATTTTTTTGCCGCCAGCGCGGAAGTCTCCAGGCTTGAAGCCGAATTGGAGCATTTGAGCGAAACCCGTCAGAGACTTGAAACCCGCATCAAACAACTCGATACCGACCATGAACATTGGCATGTCCGGCGCGAGGCACTGGAGACGGAGCGCGGGCGTTGGGAAGCCCTGGCCGAGAATGCCGCTTTGCGTGCAGAACAGTCCGAGTCCCGCCACCGGGAAATTTCCGACCGGCAACCAGAACTCGAAACCGCCTGGCGCGACGCTGATACCACCGTGACATCTGTGCGGCGCGAACTGGGGGCGATCGAACAACAATTGCGGGTAGAAGAAGCCAACCGCGCTCACGCTGGGCGCTCGCTCGATGCTTTTTCCCTGCGCCGCGCGAAGCTTGACAGCGAACGCGGCGCGATTGAAGGCCCTGACCCGGCGCGGGTCGCTGAGAGTGAGGCTCAACTCGATACCTTGCGCGCGCGTTGTGAAACCTTGCAGCAGGAACTGGTTGATGCGCAGGCGCGCCAACCTGCGCTCCGGGAGGCGCTCCGGGAGGCGCTCGAAGCCATGAACATGGTGCAGCGCCGTCTCACCGAATCGCGCGCACGGTACAACGCCCTGACGCAGCTTCAGTCCCAGGTTGCCGCGCAGGGCGAACTCGATGACTGGCTTGTCCGTCACGGGCATGGTGATTTACTGCCGCTGTGGCGCTCGATGAAAGTCGAATCGGGTTGGGAGACCGCGATAGAAGCCGTATTGCGCGAACGTTTGGCTGCGCGGTTGTCGGAAGAGGGCGGTCTGCTTGCTGCCGATCTCCTCAATGACCCGCCACCGGACGCATTGACGCTTGGCTTCGCAGATATCATGCCAGGCGACTCGCCGCCCGCACTGCCGGGCGCGACAGCCTTGAGCGCTATGGTGCTCACCAAGGATGCTACGCAGGAAGCTCTGCTTGCCGACTGGCTACGCGGCTGGTTTGCGGTTGAGCGGCTCGACGAATGGCTTGCCCGCCGCGCTACGCTGGTTCCCGGCGTGTGTCTGGTCAACCCGCGCGGGCAGGTATTGAGCCGTGGGATGCTTGCGCACTTCGTCCCGGATAACCGCACACACGGACTCATCGAACGGCAGCGCGAAATCGATGCGCTCGCAGAGCGTCTGCGGGTATTCGAAGACGAACTACATAGCGCGCAGCAAGTATTGCGCGATGCGGAAACCGCTGCAGCCGCTGCGCAATCCCGAATTGACGCCCTGCGGAGCGAAACCCAGGCTGCGCAGGGGGAACGCCATGCTGGGGAAGTCGAAGCCCTCAAACTCGTTCAGGCGGCAAACCGTGCAGAAGAACAACGTGCGCGGCTTGAAAGCGACCTCTCCGAATTGCTGCGCCAGGAAGAGGGCGAACGTGAACGCCATATGCAGGCCGAACTTGAACACGCCCGCGCCACCGAACTGGCCGGACTGCAACGCGTGCGGCTCGATGCCGCCATCGATGCCCTGCGCGAACGTGATAACGCTTTGCGCGACCTGCGTACGCTGGAGCAGTCGCTTGCACGCGAACTCCAGGAAGCGCGTTTTTCGGAGCGTGAGTGCGTGGGCAAGCTCGAAGACAATGTCCGCAACCTGCAACTGGCAGGCGAACAGCTCGAAAAAATCGCCGGTGAACGCAAGGATCGTGAAACGGAAATCGAAGCCACCGACGACAGCCGCTGCCGGGAAGTCCTGCAAACGGCGCTCGATGTGCGTAGCAGCCGTGAAGCCGCCTTGGCCGGACGCCGCGACGCGCTTGAACAGGCGGTGGCTACCCTGCGCGGGATCGAAGAACTGCGCCTGCGCACCGAACACGAAGCGGCGCCCCTGCGTGCGCGTGTGGGCGACCTGAGACTGGAAGCGCAGGCGGCGGAATTGGCGGCTGCGCAATTTGACGAGAGGCTGGTGGAAACGGGGGCCGATGAAGCCGCGCTGACCCCGCTGCTGGCCGACGCGCCCAGCGAAAATGCCTTGCAGCGCGAAGTGGCGCGGCTCGGACGGGAAATTGCCGCCCTGGGCGCGGTCAACCTCGCTGCGGTCGAAGAACTGCGCGCCGCTGCCGAGCGCAAGTCTTACCTGGACGCCCAGAACGACGACCTGCTCACGGCCATCGAAACGCTGGAAAATGCCATTCGTCGCATCGACAGGGAAACGCGCGAAATGCTGCAAGCGACATACAATACGGTCAATGAGCATTTCGGCAGGCTGTTCCCGCAACTCTTCGGCGGTGGGCGGGCGGAGTTGGTGTTGACTGGCGAGGAGATTCTTGATGCGGGTATTCTGATCGTGGCGCAACCTCCTGGCAAAAAGAATACTTCCATTCAGTTGCTGTCCGGCGGCGAAAAGGCCCTGACCGCGATTGCGCTGGTATTCTCCATGTTTCAGCTCAACCCGGCGCCATTCTGTATGCTTGACGAAGTCGATGCTCCGTTGGACGATGCCAATACCGGACGCTATGCCGAAATGGTGAAACACATGTCTTTACAAACGCAATTTGTTGTTGTTACTCATAATAAGATTACGATGGAGACCGCGCGGCAACTGGTTGGGGTCACTATGCAGGAACAGGGCGTATCGAGAGTGGTGGAAGTTGATATCGAGGCTGCGATGCGCATGGCCGAACAGTCAGCGGCATAAAGGAAAATAGTATGTTAACAATGGAAAGGGTGCGGTAAGTATGGATACACTGCAAATCGCATTGATCGGAATTATCGTTGCTATCGTTGCGGGCATCGTTGCTTACAACAAATGGCAGGAAAGCTGGCATCGGTATCGCGCCAACCGCGCGTTTCCAAACGCTCAGCGCGACCCCTTGCTCGAAAGGGGGGACGACAGCAATATTCCCTCCGGCGCGAATGAGCCTGTGGACGAAGGGCAAGGCATGGAGCGTGCCGATATCGATGAGCAGGAAACTGCGCAAGGCAGGCGCAACCAACAGGCCTATCACCAGCCGCCCAGGCAGCGGGCGCGCCCGCCTTTGCCTGACAGGCTCGATCCCCGTATCGATTGCTGTATTCGCATCGAGGCCGTAGAACCCATCGAAGTGCCGCGTTTTTGGGCGGTGCAGGCTGAGGTGTTCGAAGACATCTTGCGCCCCCTGCGCTGGTATGCGTTTGATGACCGTGATAACCAATGGCGCAGGATCAATGGGAATGCCGTTGGCGCGCATCACTGGTTCCTGGCCGCGTTGCAACTGGTCGACCGGGCAGGCGTGATTACCGAGGGCGAATTCCTACGCTATACCCGTGGCGTACAACGCCTTGCCGACCAGTTTCGCTCGGTTCCGGCGGGCATCCCTTCGCGTGCCGAAATCCTGGAAAATGCCAAAGCGCTCGACAATTTCTGCGCCGAAGTCGATGTTCAGATCGCCATCAACGTCGTAACCATGCAGCCGATGATGGGAAGCCATATATTCACGCTTGCCGAAACCGAGGGCTTGCGGCTGGAAGGCGATGGTTCTTTCCACGCCCGCGCCGCCGATAGCCGTACCCTTTATATTTTGAGCAATGGCGAGGCGCCGCTTTTCGAACGGAGCACGATGGCAGCAATACGGACGCGGCGTTTGAGCCTGGTTCTCGACTTGCCGCGCGTAATCGATGCCGCCAGCGAGTTTGAGGAGATGATGCGTTTTGCGGGTCATCTCGCCAAGAAAGTGGGAGGCGACGTGGTCGATGACAACGGGCGGCCTTTCGGCGCGGAATCGATAGAGGCGATTCGCTCCCGCATTCGGCATTACCAGACGCGTATGAGTGAGGAAGGTATACCGCCCGGCGGCTCATTGGCGCGTCGGTTGTTTAGCGCATGAGTATCAGCGCCGGGACATTGAACCGTGTGCAATGGCTTCGTCACGAAATCGGAATCCATGACCGCGCCTATTTTGAACTGGATGCGTCAACGATTTCCGATTCGGCCTATGACGCCTTGTTCCGCGAATTGCGGGAACTGGAAGCGGCGCATCCGGAATTAATTACACCCGATTCCCCCACGCAGAGGGTCGGCGGCAAACCGCTTGCGCAGTTTGCCTCGGTCACGTACGCCGTCCCCATGCTTTCCATCCAGACCGAAACCGATACCGGCGCAAGCGGGGCCGAACATTTCGACTCTCGGGTACGCCGCGAGTTGGAACTGAACTTTGCTGCCACGGAAGTGGAATACGTGGCAGAACTGAAATTCGACGGGCTGGCTGTCAGCCTGCGCTTTGAGCGCGGCATCTTCACGCAGGGCGCAACCCGTGGCGACGGCACGACCGGCGAGGACGTTACGCAAAACTTGAAGACTATCCGTGATATTCCCCTGCTCCTTATGGGGGAATCTCCGCCGTTGCTGGAAGTGCGCGGCGAAGTTTACATGTGCCGCGACGAACTCGCGCGCTACAACAAAGAAGCGCAGGCACGGGGCGAAAAACCGCTCGTGAACCCCCGCAACGGCGCGGCGGGCAGCATCCGGCAACTCGATCCGAACATTGCCGCAAGCCGCCCACTCAGATTTTTCGCCTACGGCATCGGCGCGGTCGATGGCTGGGCTTTACCCGCAACGCAGAAAGAATTGCTCGATGCGCTCGCGGCCTTCGGGCTACCGGTATCGAAGCATTGCGCCGTTCTTCGGGGCTGGCGGGAACTGGCCGATTTCCACGACCGCATCGGCGAGCAAAGGGCACAGATTCCCTTCGACATCGACGGCGTCGTCTACAAAGTCAACAGCATTGCCCTGCAAAACCGGCTTGGTTTCCGCTCACGCGAACCGCGCTGGGCCGTGGCGCACAAATACCCGGCGGAAGAGGCGCGCACGACCGTCCTTGCCATCGACATACAGGTCGGACGCACCGGTGCGCTCACCCCCGTGGCCAAATTGCAGCCCGTGTTTGTCGGTGGCGTCACCGTCTCTAACGCCACCTTGCACAACGAGGAAGAAGCCCGCCGCAAGGACGTGCGTGTGGGCGACACCGTCGTCGTGCGCCGCGCGGGCGACGTGATTCCCGAAATCGTAGCTGTCGTGATTGAGGCGCGCCCCACGCAAGCGGCAGAAAACGACCTTTTTAACTGCGTGCCGCTTTATCCCCCGTTTGAACTTCCCGGAACCTGCCCGCAGTGCGGCTCGCATGTCGTGCGCGAAGAAGGCGGAGCCATTGTGCGCTGTTCAGGCGGGCTGGTTTGCCCGGCGCAGGCACGGGGCGCGTTGCTGCACTTTGCCAACCGCCGTACGATGGACATCGAAGGGCTGGGCGACAAACTCGTCGACCAACTCATCGCGGGCGGCCACGTAAAGACCCCCGCCGACCTCTACGCGCTCACTGTGCCCGTGCTCGCATCCCTGGATCGCATGGGCGAAAAATCCGCCGAAAACCTCATCCACGCAATTGAAAAAAGCCGGCGCTCGAACCTTGCCCGTTTCATCTTCGCGCTGGGCATCCGCAACGTCGGAGAATCCACAGCCAGGGATTTGGCGCGTCACTTCGGCAGCTTTTCCGCTCTACAAAATGCCGATGTCGGCGCGCTCGAAAACATTCCGGACGTCGGCCCGGTCATCGCCGAATCCATTGTGGATTTTTTTGCCGAAATGCATAATCGTGAAGAAATTGCGCGGCTTACCGACGCGGGTGTGCATTGGGAAGAACATGAAGGCACAGCCAACGCACCCACGGGGCTGCTTGTTGGCAAGCTGTTCGTCCTTACCGGAACTCTGCCTGGTCTCACGCGTGAGGGCGCCAAAGAATTGATTGAAGCTGCTGGTGGAAAAGTGAGCAGTTCCGTTTCGAAAAAAACCAGCTACGTCATCGCTGGAGAAGAAGCTGGTTCCAAACTCGGCCATGCGCAGGAACTGGGCATTACCATCCTTGACGAAGCGAAATTATTTCAACTGTTGCGAGGAGAGTGTTTGTGAACAGAATAAACAAGATAACAAAAGCCGTTTTTCCCGTCGCCGGGTTGGGAACCCGGTTCCTTCCGGCTACCAAAGCCAGCCCCAAGGAAATGATGCCCATCGTCGACAAGCCCCTCATCCAGTACGCAGTGGAAGAAGCCGTGGAAGCGGGCATGACCGACATGATCTTCATTACGGGCCGCACCAAGCGTTCCATCGAAGACCACTTCGACAAAGCCTATGAACTCGAAACCGAACTGGAGACGCGCGGCAAACACGAACTGCTCGAAATCGTCCGCCGTACCGTACCGAAAGGTGTGAACTGCATTTACATCCGTCAGTCCGAAGCCCTTGGCCTGGGGCATGCCGTCCTTTGCGCGAGCCGCGTGGTGGGCGTGGACGAAGCATTTGCCGTGCTGCTGGCTGATGACCTGCTCTACAACAACGGCGCTTCATCCGTCACGAAACAGATGGTCGACGTCTACGACTACCACCGTTGCTCGGTATTGGGCACCATGAACGTCCCGCTGAAGGATACCAGCCAGTACGGCATCGTCAGCACCGAGCGGCAGGAAGGAAAAATTCAGCGCATCACCGACATCGTCGAAAAACCCTCCCCCGAAGAGGCTCCCAGTACGCAGGCCGTTGTCGGGCGCTACATCCTTACCGCACGTATCTTCGACCACCTGCGCGCCCTCAAGCCCGGTGCGGGCGGCGAATTGCAGCTTACCGATGCCATTGCCGCGCTGCTCAAGGAAGAAGCCGTCCTTGCCGACCTGTTCGACGGCGTGCGCTACGACTGCGGTTCCAAATTAGGCTATCTCAAGGCCACCATTGAGCTAGGTCTACGGCATCCGGAAATCGGTGAAGAATTCAGAGACTATCTCGATAGCAAGGCATGGCTGTCTGGTCATTCTCCGTCCTGATTTAATCGTAAAACGGATTCCGGTTTGAAGCCCCGCCCTTCGAGGCGGAAAGCCGTAACCCAGCCTGAAGGCCGGTTTCAGGCTGCTGACGGATCGCCGATTTTTCTGCCTTTCCCCATAATATGGTGAAGATTGTGCGCACCGTGTCAAATTGTTTTGTCACTTATATTGACCAGACAATAAAAAATGCCACACGTGGCATCAAATTACGCGGTGTGTCAAAATCAGACGCTACGAATAAAGCGGGTTGAAGCAGGGGAATGAAGTGAAACGAACGGGAAGAACGGGAAAAATTGTTGCTGCGATTGCCTTGGTAGCGATGATCTTAGGCGGCGGCAGTTATTGGGCAGGAAGGCAGGTTGAGCAAAAATTCCGGGATAGCGTGGATTTTGCGGCCAATAACGGCATCGCGGTAAGCGTGGTCGAATACCAGAGAGGCATTTTTGGCGCTACGGCGCGTACTGACATGGTTTTCCAGATACCTTCCAAGGAAGACCCCCTGGTCACAGAGTCGGTGACAGTGCCCATCATTCACAGCATCCGACATGGCCCCTTGCCGGTACCGACCAGCGCTGCGCGCATTCATTCCGAGGCGCAACTAACAGAAGACGACATTGAGCAATTCAACGAATTTTTTGATAGCGACCTGTTTCCTGTAGCAGATACCGTGATCGGTTGGGCGGGAGGACTGCACATACACGTCGTCTCCCCAAAATTCAAGGCGTCCATCGAAAACCTTTCACTCAAGAACAAAACAACCCTCGTCGAAGGGTTCAAGCGTGTGTACACCGGCACGGCGAGCATCATGCTGGACAAGTTCTGGTTCTGGGGGAAGGGCGAGAACGGCGCGGTTAGTAATGTTGAAATTAAGAACTTCCGTATCGTGTTCGATGCATCCGTAAAAGACGGCGTACTGAGCTCGGGAACGCTGAAGCTCAATGCCGGCAGGATCATCGTGGAAGGAGAAAAGAAAGAAACAGTCGAAGGCGCCAGCCTGGCGTTTCTGGTCGAAAACTTCGATGCCAAGGCAATCGATAGCGCCTTGCAACTCATGTTGGACGGTCAGGAAGGACAAGAACAGACCATAATGCTGTTTTTGCAACGCAAACCGGTTTTCAGTATCCAGGACGCGCACGGGCGCTGGCCGGAAGGCATGGCGAGCGGGAACTTCCGTATCGCATATACAGGCGAAGGCAATCCCGACGACCTGTCTGCGTTCACCCTGTCCAGTGATTTACAAATGGAGTTGCCGCGTGCGTTGGTGATGCGCCACATAAGCTCGCAAGTGACCGAGGAAATAACTGATACGCTCGAAGGCGGCGAAGAAAATGAAATCAACGTCGAAAAAGAAATGACGGAGCAGGCTGGCAAGCAAATGACAGGTCTGCTCGAAAAAAACATCTTCGTGGAAAAAGGAGAGACCTTGAACGTAGATGCGCATCTCCGGAACGGCGAACTCAACCTCAATGGCAAGCCGCAACCACTCGAAATCCTGTTTGAGCTGATACCCCCGTTCATCTGATCTTGATGCCATTCTGATAAACATATTCCCCTCTCCCGCCTGCGGGAGAGGGTGCCCCGGAGGGGAGGGAGAGGGCAATGAGCCGGTGACCCGCATAGGCTGGGGTGAGCTTGCGAACCCCAGCGTGCCGCCATCCCTATGCTTCCATACGTTGGGGTTTGCTTCGCGCACCCCAACCTATAACTCCGCTCCCCCCGAGGCGGGCGGGCGAACCAACCTTCCGAAGGGGTGGGAGAGGGCAACGAGGCGGTATTGTTCAGGCATAACCCCATCGTGCCGCTCTATTTTTGCCTCTCCGGAAAAAGGGGTGAGCAGCGTTTCATTAAGTATAATAAACTATACTTAATTTCATATTTTGGTATCTTGTAGGAGACGCTATGGTTTTCGTTTCTTACCAAATCGACCGTGCCCTGAAGCGGCTGGGAGCAGATTTGAAAGCCGCACGGCGGCGGCGGCGCATCAAAACGCAAACGATGGCCGAGCGGCTGGGCATCACCCGCGTAACGTTGGCCCGCCTGGAGGACGGCATCCCGACAGTCGGCATGGGTGTCTACGCGGCGGCGATCCACGCGCTCGACGCCGACAAACTCAAAGTGCTTGAAAACCTTTTCGCGGATGACCGCCTGGGTCAGGCGCTGGTCGACCAGGCATTGCCCAAACGTATCCGCGGGGGGGCAAAAACGTGAAAATCCTGATATCGGTAGATGGGCGTGGCCTGGTTGGCGAATTGGAAACTTTCGAAAGCCGGGGCGTCGAAGCATACCAGTTCAGATACCATCCGGAATGGGTACAAAGCGGTTTTCAGGTTGACCCTGAATTGCCGCTGGTCGCTGACATGCCTTTCCACAGTAAAAGATTGTGGGGTGTGTTCCAGGACATTTCACCCGACCGCTGGGGGCGTTTGATCCAACAACGCGCACAAAAGCGTTACCTGACTGAAACCGATTATTTGCTTGGGGTGAGTGACCGGCTGCGTATGGGCGCGTTACGGCTTGCGCTTGCCGACCGGCCTGGACGGTACATAGCAGATCGCAATGACGTGCCTAAGCTGATTCACATCCGGACGCTGGAAGCTGCCAGCCGCCGGGTTGAATCTGGCATCGAAACAAATGCCGACCTTACAGAACTCATCGGCGCGGGTTCTTCGCTTGGCGGTGCTCACCCAAAGGCCGTCATTGAAGACGACGGGTGTCTCTACCTTGCTAAATTCCAGCCCAAATCGGCTATTGAACGGACAGGCGCGTGGGAAGCCACGTTGCTTGACCTTGCCATGCTGGCAGGCCAGGTTGTCCCAGAACATCGCTTGCTCAACAAGGAAGGCGACTCGCCCATTGTGCTGGTAAAGCGGTTCGACCGTCTGCCCGATGGTGGGCGTTTGCACTATGCGTCGGCAATGACTTTGGCGGGGCTTCAGGACGGTGAAGGGGCCAGTTACGTGGAACTCTCCGGCATCCTCTCAAACGTCTCGGCCAAACCTCAGCAAGACAGTTTCGAACTCTGGAAACGAATGGTGTTTAATGCCATGGTGGGCAACACCGATGACCATCTGCGCAATCATGGTTTTTTGCGGGTAACTGATGGCTGGAGCCTGTCACCAGTATTTGATCTGAACCCGGATGCAACCCCTTTCGGGCGGCGTGCGCATGCATTGGCATTTCTACCGGGAGAAGTGTGCCCATCGTTCGCGCTCCTGGAAGAAGCGGGTGCGTTCTTCAATCTGGGCGAAAGCGATATGAAACAAGCACTTGTCCGTATTGCCAATGCGTTGAAGCAGTGGAGGGCTGTCGCTACCCGGAATGGGTTGAGTGAGCGCGAAATTTCCCGCACGGAAGGCGCTTTCGAGCATCAGGGGTTGGAAGACCTGTGTGCGGCAGGATGCCGCCCCGACGGGCAAACATTTCATAAGCATATTCCCCTCTCCCGTTTGCGGGAGAGGGTGCCCCGAAGGGGCGGGAGAGGGCAATGAGTTGGTGACCCGCATAGGCTGGGGTGAGCTTGCGAAGCCCAGCGTGCTGCCATCGCCCTGCCCTACGTTGGCAGGGCGATTGCACCTATTTGTCATACAATTCTGAGACGGCAATGTAAAATAATTTGGCAAGGGGCTTGTAAACAGGGGCAAAAAGTCGTCCACTCTGGTTTTTTGGACGAACAATGGCC
>WREK01000065.1 GCA_009779355.1 Betaproteobacteria bacterium
ACCTATGTCTACAAGGCCAAAAATGGCCGAAAACTACCTTGTAAAGCTGCTTTTCGGACTGATTTTGACCTGTCTTGTGGACTCTGGCACCTGAAAAAATAGTTTTTGAGCACCCTGTTAAGCCAAAAACGTTCTGAACAGTCAGAGCGGGAACCGTCCTACTATGCTATAAAGATATCCGGATGTCTTACCAAGTTCAAGAACGGTTTCCGTTGCAGCCCGAATGCTCTGGTCGGTTACCTGATTGATGAAAGTGATTTCTTCCGCAGCCTGTGCCATGTTATGGGTCACAATTAATTGTTTGCGCATGGTAGCGGCGATTTCATGTATGGATGCGGCAACGCGCTCAATCTCTCCCTGAGTTCCCTGTGTCTGTTTGACCGTCCACTCCACCTCCAGCGTACTGTTCGCAATATTGTCGATGCTGGTAGTAACCTCTTTGATTGCCCTGTTCATGATATCCAGTTTCTCGGACTGATGTTTCGATTTGTCGGCTATCGTGCGCGCTACCCCGTTCAGCGAATAGATGTCGCCGTTAAGTGCGCTGGCGCGCTCACGCACTTCAACGAACATGTTGCGCAGGTCTTCAATGAAACGATTGAAAGCAGCGGCCGTCTGCCCGATTTCATCGTGCGTGTTGGCGGCAAGCTCATGCATCAGTTCTCCGCGCCCACTTGCCACATCGATCAGGGCGTCCTGTAGCTTGAACAGGCCGTGCAGCAATTGCGACAAGACCAGGTTGGCTATCGGTACGCCCAGCAACGCGATAACCAGCCCCGCGAGCATCAACCCCCAGAGAAGGAAACGCAATGGCGACAATACCGTGGCTTTGTCAATTACGATGCACAGTACCCAATCCGAGCCGGAAACCGGCAAAGCGGTAATAAATTTGGGGACGCCTTCGATGCTGAATTCATGCGGAAGAATTTTGACGCCTGCCGTTTTCAGGATTGATTCATTGAATCCGGGCATGATTTCCGCCACAGGTTTCAATGCCGAGTCAGGTTTTGAATGCGCGACGATTTTTCCATCGCGGGTGGAGAGAAAAGCATAACCCTGGCCGTGCAACTCAATTGAGTTTACAAGTTCGATGATTTTCTCAAGCGTGATGTCCCCACCAACGACGCCCTTTATCGGGGAATTCACCGGATGCGCCACTGTAATGCCAAGCGCATTTGTTGTTGTAAAAATATAGGGTGACGTAACGATGGTGCCTTTCTCTTCGCTGGCCTGCTTATACCAGAGGCGTGACGTCGGGTCGTAACCTGGGAACTGCTTTTTTTCCGCCAAGTGATAGACCATCCGTTTGTCTTCGTAACCAATGTATGTCTGAAAAAAATGCCCTGCCTCATTTACGGCTATCAGAAAAGGGATAGGGTCGTCCGCAGAAGCCAGTCTTGCCGCTACCGCTTCAATCGCGTCACGCCGTTGTGCTATCCAGCCCGCCAGGATCTTGCTGTTGGCGCTGACAGTCACTTCAACCTTCTTGTTAACGTCGCTGATGATTTTCGTGCGCATCTGCCAGTACGCGATACTCGTCAGCACCGCAATCACAATCACCAACAAGCCGGTAACAAAAACAAGCAAACGTTGCTTCAATGACATGGCCTTCTCCAGAGTAGCCCTTTTAGAAGCAGTTGCGTGAAACTACATGTCTCCAGATATTGAGCATAATCACTCTTTCCAGGGCGTAGATATTTCACTTCCTTCAATGATTTTGCTTTGCCCCGTCTCTTTTGCCTGGGGATATCGTCCGGCGCGCATAGAAGCGATTGCGCCAACAGCCCGGATAATTGGCGCCAGCAAAGGCGTGTTTGTGCGAAAAAAGCGCCTGGGGCTCATGGCCTCGGCAAGCTCGCGCTCCAACGGCAGCGGGTTGCTTCCTGAGTTCTGCCAATTAGCAGGATGCTCAAAAAGTCTGAAGCACTGGAGAAACCTATGGGCACCTCGAAAAACATCGGGTTTGGCTAAAAGAGCAAAAATTTTTCCAATGAAATCAAAGGGAAATTTTTCTGACTCCATGAAGCAAGGGAGTTTTTCGAGGTGCCCCTATGTCTACAAGGCCAAAAATGGCCGAAAACTACCTTGTAAAGCTGCTTTTCGGACTGATTTTGGCCTGTCTTGTGGACTCTGGCGCCTGAAAAAATAGTTTTTGAGCACCCTGTTAGTGCCGAAACTCGAGTTTTAGCGTTTCGAGCAGGGCGCGCTTGACCTGCTTGTCGAACCCGCGCCGGTCTTTCTTGTAGCGGTTCTGCGAGTACTCGCAGACCGTGGCGGCCTTCTTGTCGCCGTACTTCTCGTCGAAGCGAACGCTAGCCGTATCGATGCGGGGCAATTGCGTATCGATCTTCTCGATCAATAGGCTACCTGCATTGGCCAGCCTTGCCCCCACAACGTAGCGGTAGCCCCGGGCACCGAGTTCGAGTATGTTGTCCTTCGAAAGCATGGCCGCATCGGCCACGATGACCGGTTTGGTGCGTGGTGTGGGCCAGATCCAGCGTGATAGATGGCTTGGGGGGCCGTGGCTGTGCGAACAGGCCCGGCTGCACCCTGTTTGCCTCGGCATAGGACTGCGACGCGCTCAGCAAGGCCTCAAGCTCATCGCTTGTATGGGCGCTGCCCATGTGTTCCATGCCTGTGCAAAGTGGAGCCGCAACCGAGGCATGCATGGCTTCGGCGAGCGGCTTAACAACGGGTATGCCTGGGTGGCAGTTGGTCGAGGATTGACTGTTTCCGGCTTCAGGGAGGTATTCCTGGCTGTATCCTGGATTCAATCAGGATCAGGGCATCGGGCGGGTAGGTGAAGACCCATTTCGAGTAATGCTGTTTGCCCCGAAACAGGGCAGAATCAGCTTCGAAGCCGTCCTGTTTGATGGGCATCTGTTCCGACAGTGAGTGAATGCCTACGATGCGCCCGCCGATACGTATCTCACCCCATTGCGCCTTGCCGGTCATCGGGTCGATAAAAATCTTGCGCAAGTGCCTGCGGATGCCTGGTAGGCGGTCGTCGCGCAGCAATTGTTCGAGCGATTCAGGGTATTCGGGTTTGCCGCCGTTTTGCGAGGATGCCAGGTAGCGCGCAAGCGCAGCCCGAAACTGGCGGCCAATCGCCAGGAGTTCCTTTTCCTTGTCGCGCCGTGCGGCAGTGGCAGCGATTTCAACTGACAGTACCGTCGAGATACCCAGCCCGGCAATCAACAATAGCGTCCAGATATAACTGAACCCGCCCTTCCTTCTAAACACCGTCTTATTACAGCGCATCGTAGCTTTGCCCATCCTGCGTAAGCCCACGCGCACCGCTTTTCACGTCAACGATGCCTTTTTCCTCATCCGGGTGGATCAATACCCAGGTTTGAGCAGATTCTGTGACAGGGTCAATGGGGATTGCACGCAAATATTTACCCTCCACCAATTCTTCGAGTTGTTCCGGATAGCGCCCCTTGTCCGCATAGTATTTATCGAGCGTCGCGCGCAAGACCTTGAGGTTTTCCTGCAATACGACATCCTTTGATTTGTCGACAGCGCCGAAGTATCGCGGCAAGGCAACCGTCAGAAGCAGTGCGACGATGCTCAGGGCGATAATCATCTCGATCAAGGTGAATCCTGTGCGCCATTTTTTCATTGCTGCCCCTCACCAGTCGCGATAGGGAATGCCGTTCAGGCCGACCCGGCTGGAGGTGGAATAAACGTCGAATACATCATCGCCTTCGGTTGGGGCATCCGGAGGCGACGCATGGCTGCGCAGCCCCCAGGGTTTGGCTGGATCAACCCGGGGCAACATGGGGTCACGTGGAAGGCGGCGCAGAAAATAGAGTTGCGCGCCCGAGGGGTTGGTCTGGTCATTGATCCCTTCAACGAGCGCGTTGAGTGTAGGCGGGTAGCCGGATTCCCCTTCCGCCGTCACAATGCGCCCCTGATCCGATGCGCGTTTCCAGGCATCGATTGCCTCACGGATTTCAAACAGGGCTGCGCGTAATTCCCGCTCCTTACTGCGTTGCACCTCCAGTTGCGCCGTCGGGATCGCAATGAGTGCGAGCACGGCGATGATCGCCAGCGTGATCGACAATTCAATGAACGTGAAACCGTTTTTGTAGCCGCGCATTACTGGCTGTCCGGAAGCGGATCCTGTTGTATTGGAGCGGGAGAGTCGGAAAGGGGCGCTGGTTCTTTTGCATCGGGCGATGCGCTGCCCACGTCGCGCAACTGGAGCGAACCAGCCCCTATGGAGCTTTCCGTGCCGGATTCAAATTCGGATGCCTGAATGTCCTGGCGGCGTATGCTGCGCAGTACGCGGGGGGTGATCGAGAGCAGGATTTCGCTACGTTGCGTATCGTCTTTTTGGCTGCCGAAAAGACGGTTCAGGATGGGGAGTTCCCCAAGCAACGGTATCCTGTTGGCTGTTACTCGGTCTTCGTCGCTGATAAGTCCCGCAAGGATCTGCGTCTCTCCGTTCTTGAGCTGCAAAACGGTGGTCGCGTTGCGCGTGCCGATCTGGTAGGTCAGGGTGCCTGTTGCTTTGCTCGTGATTTCGCGGACGAGGTTGGAGACTTCCAGATTAACCTTGATGGCTACTTCTTCATCGAGATAAATGCTCGGTTCGACTTCGAGTTTAAGGCCCACGTCAACGTAATTGACCGATTCAGATACGAACCCCGTGGAGGTCGAAGTGGTGGTGATGACCGGCACACGGTCACCGATCTGGATTTTGGCTTTTTCCTTGTTGCGCACCCGGATACGCGGGTTGGCGAGAATGTTGCTGTTCTGGCGCTCATTGTTGGCGTTAATGGTGAGGCTGCCGGTAGTTGCTGCGCTTGTCCCAATCGTCGAGGAATTCAGGCTGCGCAGGTCGGCAAGCGTTACGACCGAATCCAGCGGGGAAAGTGTCAGTTTGCCCGGCCATTGGATGCCCAGTTCCAACATTTTCGATCGCTTCACTTCCAGGATCTCGACTTCGAGCATGACTTCAGGGTCGTGCCCGTCCTGTAGCGCGACGATGCGTTCGGCCATGCGGATAGCCTCAGGCGTGTCGCGCATGATGATCAGGCCGAGCCGCTCGTCTACGACGAGGCTTTTTGTGCCGATGATGGTTCTGATGGTGTTCGCGACGGCCTGCACATTGGCATTGGCGAGATATAAGCTGCGGATCGTAAGTGTTTGGTAGTCTTTGATCTTGTCGGGCGTTGCCGGGTAAATGAGGATGCTATTTTCATTCAAGACTTTCTGTTCGAGTTTGTTGGTGGCAAAAATAATGCGCAATGTGTCTTCCACCGTCGTGTTTTTGGCAGAGATCGTGGCTCTGAGGTTGAGGGGAACATCCTTGTCATAGAAAAAATTCAGGTCGGAGACTTTTGAGATGGCATCCAGTACAGAGCGCAACGGTGCGTCGTTGAAACTCAGCGTGATGGGCTTGCGGAAGCGTTCTCCGAGCCGCATTTCGGGACGCGCAAGTCTGGCGCGGGCATCATCGATTTGTGTTTTCAGGCTGCGCGCGGCTTTATTCGATGGATTTTCCACCAGGACAGGACGCAACTTTGCCATAGCCTCTTCCTGATCCGATGCTCCGCCTTTTTTGAACAGGGTTTGCGCTTCGGCAATGATTTGCTGGTGGTGCCATTCAAGCGCGACTTGCTCAAGCCCTTGGCGGGCCATGATGTTTTCCGGGTCGAGTGACTGGACGAAGTGCCAGATTTTTTCGGCCTCGGCAAGCCGCCCGTCACGGCGTGCCTGTTCGGCCAGGGACACGGATTGGGTAATGGCGGTTGTGCGGTGCGTGGCAAGCGCGATCCGGTATTCGGCACTGTTCGGTTCGGCTTTCACTGCTTCTTCCAGGCGTGCGAGGCCGCGTTCGGTTTCGCCTGCCGCAATCAGGGCCTGCCCGTCGCGGTACGCCTGGGTGCTTGCGCACGCCAACAGGATAGCTGTGGCGGCTACTACATATAGATACTGCAAAATGCGCGTCACGATCTGGTTCTGCTTCATTGATGGCCCATCTCAAGTGTTTGTAATGTGTTCTGTCGCAGGTAAAGCAGGGTCAGAGTGTCGCCCTCCAGTTTTTCCACCCGGAAAGTATCGGCGATGACGTCACCTTCCGATACAGCCAGGCTTTCGCCCATATATTCAAGAAAAACGTATGAACGGCTTTCGTCTTCATAACGGCCAAGCACCGCAGGTGGCGGCACGGAGCTTACCTGAGCCTCTGCCTCCAAAATTTCTTGTGACGGTTCCGTTTCGATGGGTGGAGGGGGAGTTTCAACCCAATTCATGGGCGCGAAAAGCCCGGAATTGACCTGATCCATCTCACGGTCATCGCGCTTGCGTATCTGCAACACGCCCGTGGTTGCAATGGGCATGTCACGGGCGGCGGCTTCAGGCGTTTGCGCGGGGCGTCCGGCGGCGGCAGTATCCAGGCGCTTTGCATGCGCGCTCAGTTCGATGTTGCCGGATTCCTTATCAGGCGCGAACCAAGCCGCAATCACGGTAGCAATGAGTGCGAGGGAAAGGGGTTTGCGCATTGTGTTGCGTTTCATTGAGTGCCTCCCGAAGTGAGCCGGGCTGGCGTTTTCGGCATGTGGATCATCGCTACCCATTGAAGGCGCGATTCGATTGTGCCGGAGCCGATTTCCGAACGCATGAAACGGGCGTTGCTCAAGGCGAGCGCTTTCCAGTCAGTAAGCGAGCGTTGAATGAAGCTATCTATGGCAGACGCAGTGCCCTGAACGGGCAAATCCATCCGGTAACGCATGAACCCGCCCGCCGCATCGGCTTCAATACGGTAATCCCCGCGTCGGATGAGAACCCCTTCTTCTTCGGCAATCTGGAGCAAACCCTGTACAAGCACCGGGATATCCTCGTGCGACAGCAGGTTTTCCTCGAACATACGCAGGAGCGCCCTGCCATCGGTGCTGGAAGGGTCTTGCGTACCGCCCAGCTTCGTACGGAGAGCTGTATCCTGGGATTCTTCGATTTGCCGCTGCAAGGCATCCAGTTTTTTCAACTGCTGTATTTCGGCCAGCATCAGCGTAATGCTGATTGTGGCGCAGGCGGCGATCAACCATCCCATGATGCCGAAGCGCCTCTGGAAAATCCCGAAAGAACGGGATGATTCCCAGACAAATTTTTCTGGCCATTTCAGGAGACGGTGCACATTCATCAGCATGTCGGTTCCTCAATCCACCCACTGCACATCGATCGTGAAGCGATAGGGATGCCCGTTTGCCGTCTCGATGATTTCGTGCTGTGCCAGGTAAGCGCCGACCAAAGGATAACGTCCGGAAATGAATCCGACATATCGCGCCATGTCCTCTCCAGCCGGCGCTTCGGCAGTTACCTTGATGGTACGGGAGGATTCGCCGGAAACGGTATCGACCCCGAGCACGGCCACGCGAAGTTCCGGCGGAGGCTGTAAAGCACGCAAGATGGCTCCAACAGGTAGGTTCAAATCCCGGACTGCTGTGTTGACCGCACGCACCTTGGACAATTCTTCGCGGTTCCATGCCGGTTCAAACACTACCTGTTTCAAGGGGCGCACTTCTTCCAGGCGTGCAGCAGATTCGTCAATAGATTGCGCATTCAGGAACAGAAGTACCGATATGACAACGGCCAGCAACGCGCAAAATGCCAAAGCCACGTATTGCGCGGAAGAAGGGGGTGGACGCTGCGATACAGCATCCAGAGCATGGCAAACGGATCTTGCCTGTTTTGCAAGCAACAGGGCGGGAGCAACGTCGGCGCTAATTTCGTGTTGAAATTTGATGGTGTCGAATGAGGGATCCGGTTTCACGTCACCTGGCTCTGCCTCTGCAAGCGAGAGTACCCCTACCCGTCCAGCCGCCCATTGAGGTTGGCGCAGGCAGGCCCGCTGCCAGCTTACCTGCATCGCCTGGAGAGGAAGCGTTTCGCGCGCCGACCTTCTGCGTGCCACGATTTCGCTTATGTGCATACCCTGTGTCCCCGGCGCGGCGAGCAGCGCGAGCCAGCCGTGGTCAACGAGTGCCAATGCCTGGATGGATCGGTTCGGTAGTACCGTCTCCCAAGCAGCTACGGAAAACGGCAGCAGGGAACTCAGCCGTGCGTCGAGACTGGAGGCGAGTTTTTCCAGGGCGGCAAGTACCGTTTGCGGGTATGCCACGGCCAGCCTGGGAACGCCATAAGGCGTGTCATCGATCCGCACGGGCTTTGCCCAGTTTCCCCTGAACCCGGCCAGGGTGATCATGCTCCAGGCGTTTTCCTGAGCCGACTCGTTCCGTTTCATCGCGTCAGACCACGGCAGGTTTACCTGCGCCAGCCAGACATCCGCTATCAAAACACGGATGTCGCGCACGCTGCAATGGGCATAACGGGCGGATAGTCCTCGCTCCAATTTGGCGAGGCTCATCAGTAACACGGTTTCATCGGCGTCAGTCGGCAGATCGAACCCTTGGCAGGTTTTTTTCGACCATTGCGAAGACTTTCTCACTCTGCGCAACAGGCCAAAATCCACGCGCTGCGCCCCAATGGCGATGAACAGTGTATAGACTTTGCGGTCAGCCTGCCACACGTGTCACTTCCTCCAGCGTGGTTTCGCCGCATGCCACCCGCTGCAATGCCATGTCCCGCAGTGGGTGCAAACCAACCTGTCCAGCGTATTCCTTGAGTGCTGAAACTGGCGCTTTCTCGGCGATCATCTCGCGCAGCCGGTCATCAAGCGTGAGCACTTCGGCTACGGCTTTGCGACCCTTGAAGCCCACGCCCCGGCAGTGGCCGCAGCCGCGTCCGGCCCTGAACTGCCAATTCTCGACCTGCCCGCGCGTCAGTCCTGCCGCTTCCAGCGTCTCGTTCCCCGGTTCGATTTCAGTGGCGCAACTCGCACAGTTCACGCGTAGCAACCGCTGTGCCACGATGCCGTTGAGCGCAGACGCAAAGCTGTAGCCGTCCACCCCCATATGGAGAAAGCGCCCCAGCACGTCGAAAACGCTATTGGCATGCACAGTCGTAAAGACGAGATGCCCGGTCAATGCCGCTTGCACTGCGATTTGCGCGGTCTCGCCATCGCGTATTTCGCCAACCATGATCTTATCCGGATCGTGTCTCAGGATCGAACGTAACCCACGTGCGAAAGTCAGCCCTTTCTTTTCATTGACCGGAATCTGCAACACGCGGGGTAGCCGGTATTCGACCGGGTCTTCGATTGTTACGATCTTGTCGCGCCCGGTATGAATTTCGGTGATTGCCGCATACAGCGTCGTGGTTTTTCCGGAACCTGTCGGCCCGGTCACGAGCAGCATGCCGTGCGGTCTGGCGGCAAGGCGGCGGATGGCACCCATGCTGTGCGCGTCCAGTCCGAGATGCTCAAGTCGTAGCGAACGGGCATCTTCTTCGGAGAGCGATTGGCGATCAAGCAGACGCAGCACGGCGTCTTCTCCGAAGATATTTGGCATCACCGAGACGCGAAAATCTATTTCCCGTTCATTGACACGCACCTTGAAACGTCCGTCCTGAGGAATTCGCCGCTCGGCGATGTCGAGTTCGGCCATGACCTTGATGCGGGAAATCACCTGCTCGGACATGTCCTGCCCCGATATCCGGGTGATTGGCACGAGCACGCCATCAATGCGGTATGTCACGTGCAGGCAACCTGCATCACATTCGAGATGAATGTCGCTCGCTTGTAGTTTCAGGGCATCGTAGATCGTGGAATTGACCAGTTTGACGACGGCACTCCCATCATTGTCGATGCTCGCCAGCGTGATGACTACTGTGGGGTCGCCATTGTCGTCGCGCAAACCCGGCCCAGCCTCGAATCCGTCCATCGCACGCAACAAAAGTTCTTGTTGTGTGAGCCATGCTTCAAGGTCGTCTGGATGGACGAGGCAGATGTGTGGTCGGGCATTCAGGGCGGCACAGTGCCGCAGCACCCAACTCTCCGTCGTACCGTCGAATGGGTCGGAGAGCGCGAGCCAGAGCGACCCGGACGGGTGGCGAGCCACGAACACACGGCGGCTGACGCATTCGGCATAGGAGAGCACATCGAAGCAGGGCTGCAATTCAAGGAGCCTTCCCATGGAGAACGCCGGGTAGGCAAAACTTTCCCCCAATACTTCCAGCAATTCCTGAGGCGACCACCCCGTGGCCTGTTGCAGGGCGCTGACCAGCGTGATGTCCTGCTGTGTACACAACTGGCGCGCCTGCGCAACCAATTCGGCACCGAGGCTTGGGGGCATGCGCGGAGCGTTCATTCCAGGCTCCCGGCAAGATCGAAAATAGGGATGTACATCAGTACCACCACCGCACCGATCACGATGCCGATGACGGCCATCAATATTGGCTCGATCAACCGTGACACCCAATCCAGCCAGCGGGAAAATTCATCGTCGGAAAACCGGGCGGTACGTTCAAGCATCCCGGCAAGCTGCCCGGAACGCTCGCCAACCTTGATGAGCGATTCGGCAACCGGGGTGGCCAGCCGGGCATCGATCAGGGCTGAGGACAGGCTGCGTCCCTGCTCGATAGCAGCTCGGCACTGTTCCAGCCGCACGCGTTGAGTTGCGCCGAGCAACCCTCCAACCATGCCCATGGCGCGCGGCAGGGCGATTCCGGAGGCCAGCAACAGGCTGACAGCATGGTAGAAGCGCGATAGCCGGAATGCGTCGGCGCGTGCGGCCAGCAATGGAAGGGACAGAATTTTGTCTAGCAGCCAAGCGCGGACGGGCGGCTGTGAAATGCCCCACCCAAAAGCACAAACTGCTGCGACCAGCCCGCCAAGGAAGAGTTGCCAGTGCGCGTGGATGAGTTGCCCAAACGTGAGCAAGACCGAGGACAGCCACGGAATATCCCGCCCGGACGATTCATACACCACCGAAAACCGGGGAACGACGTAGCCGAGCAGAAACAGGGTGACGAGCCAGCCGACGATGAGCAGCATCACCGGGTAGACCGAGGCCGAGGCCAGTTTTTTGCGGATGGCCTCAAGCTGCAATTGATAGTTAATGTAACGCGCCAACGCCTCGGGGAGATCGCCCGTGCGTTCCGCCGCCCGCACGGTGGCGGCGTAAACATTGGGGAAATGGCGCGGATGTTCGGCCAGCACATCGGAAAAACTACGCCCTTCATGCAGGGATTGCAGGATCGTGGCAAGCATTTCGCGGGTTGAGTCCCGCTGCTCCTTGGCGTGCAGCGTGCTCAGAGCTTCTGTGAGGTTAAGCCCTGCGCTCAATAGCGCCAGCAATTCCTGGTTGAACAGGCTTAGCGGGAAATGTGCACTGGGTTTTTCACTCTTTGCTGCGTTTGGGGTTTCAATCGCCAGGACGCGGTAGCCGCGCGCCACGGCACGGAGAACCGCTTCCGATTCGCAGATGTGGGTAAATTCCAGCGATTGCGTCCTGCCGTCCGGAGCCTGCGCAGTCAGCCGCACGGGCACACAGGGTACGCCGCTTCCTGTGCAAGCATCATGGGACATGACGCGCCTCAACGATAGGAAATATCTGCTGCAACATCATTGCCGCTTGGCTGTCCGTCCTTTCCATAGGACAACAGGTCAAAATCTTCCCCATTGCTGCCGGGGGAACGATAAACATAGGGCCGATCCCACGGGTCGAGCGGAACGGATTTCTGGAGATACGGACCGCGCCATTTTGGCGCATCTCCCGGACGGGTCATCAATGCCTGCAAGCTGTCCATACCGGTTGAATTTTGAGCAGGTGTACCGGTTGAATATTGACCAGGCACATTTGCCGCACGTCATAGTCGCGGCTGTGGATAAGTCTATCTCAAATTTCCTCCTTGTGAAGCTGC
>WREK01000066.1 GCA_009779355.1 Betaproteobacteria bacterium
ATGTCCATCGCGCAGCGCCTGTTCGACGAAATCATTTCCATCGTGCGTTGAGCGGGACAAAGGAGACAGCCATGCGTATCAGCACCAGCATGATCTACGACAAAGGGGTCGGCACGATCCAGCAGTTGTGGTCGAACATCCTGCATGCCCAGCAGGAAGTTGCCACGGGCCGCAGGGTACTCACCCCGGCGGACGACCCCATCGCAGCATCGCGCGCACTGGATGTGAACAAGTCGCGCACGATCAACGCGCAATACAAGGTGAATCAGGATACCTCCACCGACAACCTGAGGCTGTTGGAAAACAAACTCATGGGTATGTGCGACATCCTGCAATACATGCGCGTGAGTGCGCTGGGGGCAGGAGACGGCATCCTCAGTTCGGAGGAACTGAACTTCTTCGTCATCGACATGCGGAGCCAGTTTGATGCGCTGCTCGCGCTTGCCAACACGCAGGATGTTTCCGGCAACTTCCTGTTCTCCGGTTACAGGGCGGACGTTCAGCCGTTTCAGGGCTCTTTCGGGAACGTCAGCTACGCAGGGGATCAGGGCATGCGCACCATTCAGGTTTCTTCCTCGCGTTATATGCCGGTGAGCCTGCCGGGTTCCGATCTTTTCGGCAATACGCGGACGATGGATGGCGTGATTAACTTTTTCCCCGGAAGTGGCAACATCGCCGGGGCAAACGTTACCGTTGAATTCACCCCTCAGATTCCCCCGGCTCCCCCAGCGGCTGCCGATACCGGGCGGCGCTACGAAGTAATTTATGATGATAATACAGGCACATATGGGGTCTGGGAGTATGTCCCTGGCGGTAACAGGGAACAGCTCGACCCCGCTGTCATCGGCACTGGCCCCACATTTACTTTCAACGGCATTAACGTAGATGCCAGCGCACTCGTCAACGACAAAGAATCGGCCGAAATCTTCATCGCTTCCAAAAACGTCTTCGATAACCTCGCCATCTTTATCGACTCCCTGAAAAATCCGGGGGCAAGCGGAGTTATCAGCGGGGTCAAATTTGCCATCCAAAACATCGACTATGCACTCGATACCACACTGAGGGTGCGTGCCCAGGTCGGCTCCCAACTGGTCGAACTCGAACAGTTGGGCAACGTCAACACCGACATGGACACCCAGTACGCCGATACCCTCAGCCGCTTGCAGGACTGCGACTACGCTGAAGCCATGTCGCGGCTCACCCTGCTGCGAACCAGCCTCGAAGCTTCGCAACTGTCTTTCTTGCGGATTAGCGGGCTATCACTCTTTAACTACCTGCAATGAAAGACTGGGGAGGTCAGGCCATGAGAGGCACCGTTCGATATGGCGCGCTCGCACTGCCCATTGTGCTTGCCGCATGTAGCGGGCTTGGCAATGTCGCCAGAGGAACCGTCGAGACCGTCAAGGAATCCCCCGGACCCGTTGCGGAGACAGTAGGCGTGCTATGGATGCTGCAACAGCTCGGTTACCTCAAACCGGAATATCTTGCGGGTGGCCTCATCGCCTACGGCATCTACGACCCCTTTGCGCCTACTTGGGAAATTCGGGTAACGGAACGCGATGCCGGGTATTGCCGCATCGACCTCAACATGAAACGGCTGAGCACCGGTGGCGACGGTGAAGCGCGCCAAGTATTCCTCCGGGCCGCCCGCTCACTTGCGGAAAAAGGCGGTTACGCCGGTTTCGATGAACTGCGCTACGAGGAAGGGATCGATTCCACCCGCCCTTTTGCCCATCGCGTTGCCAGCGGGGAAATTCGGCTCGTAAAATTGCGGCAGTCCCCGGAACTGTAAATATGAAGCAGCAGGGTGCCGTTTACTCGGCTTGAATAGCTTTGCTTCCATAGATGCAGTCGATTACGGGGGTGCTGGATTTATCAATAACCAGTGCGGTCGTTTGGTCGTCTGCGTAGACAGTTACTTCTACGTATTTGTCGATGCGGGTAAAATGTACTTTTTTATCTGAAAAAATAAGCCCAAGTTCTGGTTTTTCAGTGTAGATGTAGTGCAATATCTGCTCATCGCTCATCCCCTGTGAAATGGCTGGATATTCGATAACAGCTTGTATTGCAACGGTCAGTTTCCCGGTTGAGGCTGCAAGTTCCTTTGCTTGTCTGGCATAGACAGGATTGATTGTATTTTGCGTATAAGCTGTGTTTTGTGGATCGCAAACTTGATATTGCAGGCCGCAGCATCCTGAAGCGAGTGACAAGCAGATTGTCACTAGCAGAATGAAGCTGTTAAAACGAGGTTGTTTCATGTTCATCATGACTGCCTCCGGCTTGACTGTATATTCAAACGTTGTAGCCTTTGTCCCAGAAAACCAATGCATCGCTTTTGGCAATTTTCCCATTATCCAGATTGGCATTGACTAAGGAAAATAGCTTCGGTGATTTTGGATGTAACGCTGCCGCAAGTTCTGTCCAATATTCTATAGTGTGATTTACGGCCATTTCAAAGATTACGGGGAAATCAACATTTCTTCCGTCAGGGGTGGCAAGACCAGAGACATAGGACATGTCTATGGCATTCTGATTTTTGGGAAGTGCAAAGCCATATTTCAGTAAAAAGTAGGATAATATTGGAACTTGGTGGCCATTTTCAGCGCCTTTATCAATCATTTCGCAGAACCACCTGAACCATGTTTTCGGTCTGGGTGCTTTATTAGGAATGCGGCCAACGGTATAATCAACGTCATCATAAGAAGGCTTAACTGCAGAAATGCAATGATTCCAGAGTTCGGCAGTTTTGTTGTGCAGCTTTGTGCTTCGTGAGTCATTTGTACACGATTTTATGCCTGCGCCTTTAAGATAATTAGCCTCAGCTGCTTCCATTCCGAGTGTGCGGAAAAACATATAAGCGTCCTGCTGTAATTCACAGAAACGATGCCTGCTTTTGTTTGTTGCATATTCCCCTACTTTGAGTTTGATGACGGGATGAACGGTCAAATCCGTAACAAGGTGTGACGTATAGCCAAAGAGCCAAGCAATGGCTTTTTGAGTATTTTTTTCGGTGTGATTTTCGTTCCTCAGTTTCGCTATTGCTTCTCGAACGAAATCGCCAGTTCGGCAATAATGCATTACTTCGGCCCAACTGACAGCTTCTTCATCGAAATCCGTGAGATAAAAGTATGGACAGTCTGGAGTGATGGCGCCAAGGTCGACAAAATTTGAATACATCTGAAGCGCAAATTTTATTTCAGGCGTCAGCTCCGATATGGCAGAGAGCCTGTCGTAGTTGGCATAGATGCTACGTACTACTGCAAGATGAGTGAATATCCCCGCCATGTCTGCCCCCTTTCTTGATTGCCCATATTATCCAATCAAGGTTGCTCCGGCATGAAGCCAAGCAACACTGTTGATGCCTCAGGCATCAGGCGGATATAATACACCGATTGTGGTGCCCAGAAGAGGACTCGAACCTCCACGCCTCGCGGCACTAGTACCTGAAACTAGCGCGTCTACCAATTCCGCCATCTGGGCAAGAGGCAAACATTATACGGACAAGAAGAAAAAAGTCAATGACTGAAAAACGAGAAAAAACTCACATGGAATTAAACGGGATTCGGCATGCCGATCCTTTTTTCGAACGCGAAAGGCAAAATTATGGCTCACCTTTGCCTAGCCGCGAGTACATCATGCAAGTCCTGGAGCGCGAAGGCGCGCCAATGAGCCTGGACGCGCTGGCGCACGCGCTCGACATCCGGGACGATGAGCGTGAATTCTTCGGGCGCCGCCTGCATGCGATGCTGCGCGAAGGGCAGGTCATGCTCAACCGGCGCGATGCCTGGCTGCTGCCGGATAAGGCGGATTTGATCCGTGGGCGGGTGCAGGGGCATCCGGACGGTTTCGGTTTTCTGCTCCGCGACGACAAAGGCGAAGATATTTTTCTCGGGCCAAAGGCCATGCGCGAGGTGTTTCACGGCGACCGCGTGATCGTGCGCATCAAGGGGCTGGACCGGCGTGGCCGTGCCGAGGGCAAGGTTGTGGAGGTGCTGGAGCGTGCCAATGTGCGCATCGTCGGGCGCGTGCTCGATGAGCACGGCATCCGGGTGGTCGTGCCGGAAGACAAACGGCTGGCACAGGATATCCTCGTTGCGTCAGGCGGCAAGCGGGCCGTGCCGGGACAGGTGGTGACGGTGGAACTGATCGGGCAGCCTTCGCGCGCCGCACGGCCTGTGGGGCGCATCGTGGAGGTGCTGGGGCACTATGCTGATCCAGGCATGGAAATCGAAATCGCCCTGCGCAAACATGAACTACCGTTCGAATTTTCGGCTGAAGCCCGTGCGTACGTGCGCAGGTTGCCGGATATGGTGCGTAGGAAAGACCGGGTTGGGCGCGAAGACATCACCGGCTTGCCCCTGGTGACAATCGACGGCGAAACGGCGCGTGATTTCGACGATGCCGTTTTTTGCGAGCGTAATGGTAAGGACTGGCGCCTGGTGGTGGCAATTGCCGATGTTTCGCATTACGTGGAATCGGGAATCGCGCTCGATGCCGACGCCCGCGCACGGGGGAATTCGGTGTATTTCCCCCGGCGCGTCATTCCCATGCTGCCGGAAAAGCTTTCTAACGGGCTGTGTTCGCTCAATCCGCAAGTGGAGCGCCTGTGCATGGTGGCCGACATGGACGTTAGCGTACGCGGAGAGATCAAGGCGTACCGCTTTTATCCGGCGGTGATGTTTTCCCACGCGCGCCTGACTTACAACCAAGTTGCGGCGGCGCTTTATGAAAAGGACG
This sequence comes from Betaproteobacteria bacterium, assembly GCA_009779355.1. Taxonomy (GTDB): domain Bacteria; phylum Pseudomonadota; class Gammaproteobacteria; order Burkholderiales; family Rhodocyclaceae; genus WRNU01. The sequence goes on from WREK01000066.1 coordinate 4,738, forward strand.
CCAAAGCTATTTCTTCGCTCGGCGGCCTGTTTTCGCATCTCCAGGAACTCGACCGGTTGTTCCGTGCGTTGTTGAAAGCGCGCGCCCGGCGCGGAGCCATCGATTTCGAGACCACGGAGACGCGCATGGAATTCGACGATGCGGGCAAAATTGCGCGCATTGTCCCCGAAGTGCGCAACGATGCGCACCGGCTGATCGAGGAGTGCATGCTCGCAGCCAATGTGTGCGCCTCGGATTTTCTGTGCGGCAACAATCATCCGACCCTATATCGCATCCACGAAGAGCCGTTGCCGAAGAATCTTGAAAAACTGCGCGCTTTCCTCACCGAATTCGGGGTGACGCTGGGTGGGGGCGATGAACCGGTGGCCAAGGATTACGCGGCGCTGCTCGATAAAACGCGCACCCGTCCGGATGCGCAACTGTTGCAGACGGTCATGTTGCGTTCGTTGCGTCAGGCCGTCTATAGCCCGGATAACGTGGGCCATTTCGGGCTGGCGTATGACTCCTACACGCACTTCACTTCGCCGATTCGGCGCTATCCCGATTTATTGGTGCATCGGGCCATCAAAGCTGTGCTGGCGGGCAAGCGGTATTGCCCCGGCAACTGGGAAGAAATCGGACTGGCCTGTTCCATGACTGAACGCCGTGCTGATGAAGCTACGCGCGATGTGGTGGACTGGCTCAAGTGCTACTACATGCGGGATCGTATCGGCGAGACGTTTTCTGGCAGCGTGTCGGCAGTTGTGCCGTTCGGCCTGTTCGTAGCGCTTGACGATGTTTTCATTGAGGGGCTGGTGCACATCTCCGATCTTGGCAGCGATTATTTTCATTTCGACGAAGCCCGCCATGCGTTGGTGGGTGAGCGTACCCATATGCGTTACCGTCTCTCCGACCGTGTAAAGGTGCAATTGATCCGTGCCGATCTGGAAACCAGCAAGATAGATTTCCGCCTGCTCGCAAGCGAGACACGTCCGACCGGGCGCAAGGGCAAGACTGAGCGCGGCCGGATTCTGACGGAAGGCAAGGGCAGCAGTAAGAACGTAAGCGGGGAAAAAAGCGGAAGGAAACGTCATGGCTGAACGCCTCATCTATGGCTTTCACGCCGTGTTGGGACGGTTGCGGCGCGACCCTGAGTCCGTGTTTGATCTTTATGTTTCTGGCCTGCGCCACGATGCGCGCGCGCGTGAAGTGCTCGAACTCGCCGAATCGCTTGGGTTGAAAGTAACCCGTATCGATAATCAACGCCTCGACGGCATGGTAGGAACCCGCCGTCACCAAGGTGTCATTGCTCGCGTCGATGCCGTCCAGCGCATGACCTTCCTCGATGATGTGTTGGAATCGCTCCCGTCATTCCCCGAACCGGCTCTCTTGTTGGTGCTCGATGGCGTGCAGGATCCGCATAACCTCGGCGCCTGCCTGCGGGTCGCGGATGCGGCGGGCGCGCATGCCGTGATTGCGCCCAAGGATCGTGCCGCCAGCCTCAACGCCACGGCAATCAAGGTGGCCAGTGGCGCTGCCGATGCCATTGCTTACGTTACCGTGACAAATCTTTCGCGGGCGCTGGAACAAATGAAAAAAATCGGTATCTGGGTGATAGGCGCGGCAGGGGAAGCTGAAAAAAGTCTGTTCGACATTGACCTGAAAGGGCCGGTTGCCTGGGTGCTTGGGGCCGAAGGCGATGGCTTGCGCCGCTTGACGCGTGCTACATGCGACGAACTGGCTCATATTCCAATGAGGGGAAACGCAGAAAGCCTCAATGTTTCGGTGGCAAGCGGTATTTGTTTATTCGAGACTTTTCGACAACGCAATAGCTAAGATGATGACCGGGTTATAAAGAGAGGCTGGAAGTGTAGGCCGAAAAAGGAATTTGTTTGCCATGAACGGGGTGTTATTGTGTTACGGTATGTCCTTTTTTTACGAATTGGCACGTTGGTTCGTGGAAATGAAATGTTATGTTAAAAACATTTAGCCAGTATTTTTCACTACACGTATTACAGCGGATAGGTCTCGATCTGCTGTTGTTTGTAGGGGTCGTCATTGCTTCAGCCGTATTCCGGGCGAATGACCACGGAGTTGAATCGAAAGGGCTCCTCCTGTCAGCGCTCATGTTTGCTGTGGTGATGATTGTTGCTGGTTTTGCTTTCGGCCTGTACCGGCCGGTTGATGAAGACAGCCCGCACGCCGCGTTTGCCCGGTTCGTGCTGTCCGCATTGTTTTGCCTGCCGATAGCTTACGGCACGATGCTGCTCCTGCCCTGGCAAGATTTTGCCTTGCTGGCGATGCGGCTCCAGGTGCTTGCCCTGGTCTTGATCGTGCTGTTGCTGCGGGTACTGATCAACCGCAGTCAGGCATCTTCGCTTTTTGCGCCCAGGATACTGATCGTCGGCACAGGCAAGGAAGCGCAGGAAGCCGAGCGCATCCTGCTGCACCCTGAGCAGGGAAGGACAGGCGTGCAAGGTTTTTTCCCCATCAATGATGACGGGGAATGGCTTGTCGAAACAGAAAAGGTCGTTTCCGGCAACAGCCTGACCGACACGGTCAAAAAGCTGGAAATCGACATCATCATCGTGGCCATAAACGAACTCCGGGGCATTGCGTTGCCTTTGCGCGAATTACTCGATTGCAAGCTCGCTGGTGTACGAATCCTTGACTGGCCCTCATTTCACGAACGGGTTCGCCGCCAGGTGCGGCTTGATTCCCTGCGCGCGAGTTGGCTGATTTTCGGCGAAGGCTTCCAGCAACCTTTGACGCGAATGTTCTTCAAGCGCGTGTTCGATCTGGCGATTTCGTTTTCTTTTCTCGTCCTGGCTTCGCCGTTGATGGCCTTGGCCGCGTTCCTGATCGTGTTTGAGGATCGCGGGCCGGTGTTCTACCGTCAGGAACGGGTGGGGCTGGGTGGACAGGTTTTCAGGATCATCCGGTTCCGTTGCAAGCGAGTCGGTGGCGGTTACTTAAACGAAGATTTGCCTGTCCTGGAAGAGTTTTCGAGAGTCGGGAAGGTCATCCATCGGTTGCGCCTCGACCGGTTGCCGCAATTGTTCAATGTGCTCAGGGGCGACATGAGCCTGGTTGGCCCGCGCCCGGAGCGGCCTTCTTTCGTGGATCGTCTGGCGCATGAGATCCCGTTTTACGGTGTGCGCCACTGTGTCAAGCCGGGTATGACCGGTTGGGCCAGGCTGCAATGCCGGGACAATGATGATTCAATCTCCGGTGCAATCCAGAAGCTGCAATATGAGCTTTATTACGTCAAGAACCACTCGCTGGTGCTCGATATGCTCGTGTTGCTTGAGACCGTGCATGTGGTGTTGATGGGCAAACGAGCACGATGAGCCCGACCGATTTTGCTGTTTGGGGCTATACGCTGACCGCACTTATTTATGGCGGGTTTGCGCTCTATCTGTATGCTGCCTGGCGGGGGGCGGCGGTCGGCGGCTGGCTGTTGTCGGCCGTGGTCTTGTCCTGTGCCTGGGCATTAGGCTGCCTTTGGTTTGCCAGCCACCCATCGCCAATGACTTTTCTGTGGTCTTCCGCTCTGGACATGTTGCGTGGCGGGGGCTGGTTCGCATTTCTGATGGTTTTGTTGCGTCCGTTGCTTGGCGTTAGCTGGGAGCGGTTCCTGACAATCGGGATCATTGTGTTCGGAGTGCAATTGGTTGGGAACGTGTCCTTCGCCAGGATGCTGATAACGGACGAATGGGCGCTCAGGCTGATTTTTGGCGGTTCATTGGCTAGCGCGGTACTGGGACTGGTGCTGATCGAACAGCTCTACCTTGGCGTTCCCATGGATGTGCGCCGGACGCTCAAACCCTTTTGCATGGGGTTGGGCGCAGCATACATGTTTGAGCTTTACCTGTTTGCCGATACTTTTCTTTTTGGACGGCCAACTTCCATTACCTGGGCTGTGCGTGGTCCGGCTTATGCCCTGATCGTCCCGCTAGTGGCGATTTCGGGGGCGCGCAACCCATCCTGGTCCATGCGCATGTCCTTTTCGCGTGAGGCGGCTTTTCATACGACGGCGCTGGGTTTATCGGGGCTGTATCTGTTGGCGGTTTCCGCCATCGGTTTTTATGTGCGCAACTATGGCGGGGCGTGGGGGCAGGCCCTGCAGACGATGCTGCTGTTCGCAGCGCTGCTGCTGCTGGCGGTGCTTATGGCGTCCTCGGCACAACGGGCCAAGTTACGGGTGTTCATCAACAAGCATCTGTTCCCGTACCGCTACGACTACCGTACCGAATGGCTGCGCTTCACCCGTTCGTTGTCCTCGGCGGATGGTCAGTCGAATCTCGGGCAATCGGTCATTACCGCACTGGCCAACCTGGTGGAAAGTCCCGGCGGCGCGCTGTGGCTGCGGGAGAGCACAGGGGAAAACACCGGCTTCACGGTTCAGGCAAGGGTCAACTTGCCTGAGCAAGCGGAAGCGACTGAACCGGAGAACAGTTCGCTGGTGAATTTCATGCGCAAACGGGGATGGATCATCAACCTGGAAGAGTATCGCCGCAGCCCTGAGAACTATCCCGGCCTGGTATTGCCGGATTGGCTGGCGTCACGCTTTCCTGACGCCTGGTTGCTGATCCCGCTTTTCGGCGGGACAGGGCTGATCGGGTTCGTCCTGCTTTCGACGCCTCGGACACGCTTTGACATCGACTGGGAAGTGCTCGACCTGCTCAAAACCGCCCAACATCAGGCCGCCAGTGATATGGAAAGGATGCTTGCCGCCGAGGATTTGCTGGAAGCGCGTAAGTTCGAGTCCTTCAACCGCATGACGGCTTTCGTCGTCCACGACCTGAAAAACCTCGTGGCCCAATTGTCGTTGGTATTGCGCAACGCCGAGCGTCACAAGGACAATCCCGAATTCCAGGCTGATATGCTTGACACCGTGGCGCACGTCGAAGCCAAGATGCGCGAGTTGATGACCCAATTACAGGGAAAGCGTTCGATTGACCCGCCCCGCGTAGTCAATCTGGCAAAAGCACTGGAAAATATCTATCACGCCAAGCAGGGGCAGCACCCTTTGATGGAACTCAACATACCGCAGGATTGCGGTACATTTATGGTACAGGCGCACCCTGAACGGTTGGAGCGGGTGATTGGCCATGTCGTTCAAAATGCCATTGAAGCCACGCCCGAGAATGGTAAGGTACGAATCTCGCTTGAGGTTTCCGGTATGGATCGGGTGCGTGTCGTGGTTTCGGATACCGGCTGCGGCATGTCGGATGACTTTATCCGCGAGCGCCTTTCGCGCCCGTTTCAAACGACCAAGTCCAGCGGGATGGGAATCGGTGTCTATGAGACCAGCCAGTACGTTCGCGAACTGGGCGGAGAAGTGATTTACGAGAGCAGCAAAGGTATCGGTACTCGGGTAGCCATTGAGCTGCCCTTGCACACGAGGCTGGATTCGGAACACGAAAAACGGGAACACGAAAAGAAATCAGGCGGTGACCATGGCTGACAAACAAAGAACCCTGTTGATTATCGAAGACGACCCTGCCCTGCAAAAACAGATGCGGTGGGCATTCGATGATTTTGAGACCGTAGTGGCGGAAGATCGCGAGAGTGCGATTACGCAGATGCGCCGTTACGAGCCTGCGGTCGTGACGATGGATCTGGGGTTGCCCCCGCGCCCCAACGATGTGAGCGAGGGTTTCGCCCTTCTGAGTGAAACCCTGGCATTGGCTCCCGAGACCAAGATCATCGTCCTGACCGGGCAGCACGACCGCGAAAACGCGGTGCGTGCAGTCGGCATGGGGGCTTACGACTTTTTCAGTAAACCCTTCGAACCGGAATTGCTGAAGCTGACCATCGAGCGCGCTTTCCGCCTCTACGACCTGCAAGCCGAAAACAGGAGGCTGCAACAGTCATGGGCGGGCTCGGTGACGGGATTCATCACGCGTGATGCGGGCATGCAAAAGATCTGCCATACCATCGAGCGGGTGGCTTTGACCTCCGTCACCGTGGCTCTGTTTGGCGGCAGCGGCACCGGCAAGGAAGTGTTGGCGCGTGGGCTGCATCAGTTGTCGCCTCGTGCGGCGGAACGGTTCGTTGCCATCAACTGCGCGGCGATTCCCGAAAACCTGCTCGAAAGCGAACTGTTCGGCTACGAAAAAGGCGCTTTTACCGGCGCGGCGCGTCAGACGCTCGGCAAGATCGAAACCGCGCACAAAGGAACGCTTTTTCTGGACGAAATCGGTGACCTGCCGATGCCTCTCCAAGCCAAATTGCTGCGCTTCCTTCAGGAAAGAGTGATTGAACGTCTCGGTGGCCGCCAGGAAATTCCAGTAGACGTCCGGGTTGTCTGTGCGACACACCGTGACCTCAAGACCCAGATACATGCCGGGCTGTTTCGCGAAGACCTTTATTACCGTCTGGCGGAGATCGTCGTCACGATTCCGCCCTTGCACGATCGTGAGGGCGATGCTGTCCTGCTCGCCCATCACTTTGTGCGGCAGTTCGCGCAGGAAAACGGGCGCGGCTCGATTATGCTTGGCGAAGATGCCATTGCCGCAATCGAAGCCTATAACTGGCCAGGCAACGTGCGGGAACTGGAAAATTGCCTCAAACGCGCCATCATCATGGCCGACAGCAGCCGCATCACGGCGGAAGACCTCGGACTGGACATGGGCGACGATGACGAAGCCCTGGAATACCTCAACCTGCGCCGGGTACGGGAGGCGGCCGAACGTCAGGCCGTAGTGCGGGTACTGGCGCGCACCAACGGCAACGTCGCCCGTGCGGCGGAAGTGCTTGGCGTCAGCCGCCCGTCGCTCTACGACCTCATGAGCCGGTTCGGGTTGAAGAAAGACAACTGACCTTTCACAAACCACTGCGAGCAAGGGCATGGGGATGGCAGGGCGATTGCATCCCGATATCATAGCTGACAGAGTCCCAGCACGCACATGCGCTCATCGTCGTCCCAACCGGCCAGTTTGCGGCGCACGCGCATGCTTTTCTTCGGGTGTGTGGTATCGAGCTTCGGGCATGTTGAGGATAAGCCGCCGGATAATGGCCAGATTTTCTG
>WREK01000067.1 GCA_009779355.1 Betaproteobacteria bacterium
GATCGGGATGGGATGCAAGGCGCAAACCACAGCCATAGCCGTCGCTATGGCGAGGATTTGCAACGCCGCAGACCGCCCGACTCCGCAGATGCACACGGCGCGGCGACTTGTTCAGACCATCCCAAGGTAATTGCTTCGGGTTTTATTGTCTGCAACAAGTGTCACGCCCGCACACAAAGCGAAGGCTTTTCCCAGTTCCTGCTCACATGGGTAGTTTGGGGCTGGGTTTTCATCCCGGGGTGTCTCCGGGTGGCCTTACACTGCTAGAATCGCGCACTTCCTTATTGAGTTGTTCCAGTCTTTCCGGCGCGGTATTTCTTGATATGGTTCGAGGGAGCTTTCGGCTCCATGTTGAATTGGTTTCGCTTCAGCCTGTCATTCGTATTCGTTATGGGGACTGAAGTTTGATCTGTGTTGGACTCAGGAGTTACACAGTGCGCATCGTTTGTCTCGACCTTGAAGGAGTGCTGGTTCCCGAAATCTGGATCGAATTCGCCGAACGTACAGGTATTCCAGAACTGCGGCGCACGACGCGCGATGAACCGGATTATGATGTGTTGATGAAATACCGGTTGAGCATCCTGGCGAAGCATCGCCTTGGTCTGCCGGATATCCAGAAGGTGATTGCGGATATGGGGCCGTTGTCTGGCGCGTGCGCGTTTCTCGACGGTTTGCGCGAGGCATATCAGGTGGTGATCCTTTCCGATACGTTCTACGAATTCGCCCATCCGCTGATGCGGCAACTCGCGTGGCCCACGCTTTTCTGCCATGGGCTGGAGGCCGACGCCGAAGGCGTGATCGTAAATTACCACCTGCGCATGGCCGACCAGAAACGCGAGGCGGTGAAACGTTTCCGCGAACTCAATTTCACTGTCGTTGCCGCAGGCGATTCTTATAACGACACCGCGATGCTGGGTGCGGCACACGCCGGTATTCTTTTCTGCCCGCCGGAAAACGTGGTGCGCGAGTTTCCGCAATTTCCCGTGACGCGCGATTACGCGGCGCTTCGTGCGGAAATCGACCGTGCTTTTGCATCTATGGCCTGAGTTTCTTCTCCTGTTATGCACCGCGAACGTTTTTATACACTGACCGCTTCCTGTCCGGATCGGGTGGGAATCGTCGCCCGCGTGTCGGGTTTCATTTCCGCGCACCGGGGCTGGATATTGGAAACCGCGTTCCATGCTGAGCAGCCCGACGAGGGGGGAGGTGTTGGGCGTTATTTCATGCGCATCGAAATCCGGGCCAATTCCCTGCCGTTTACGCCGGATGAATTCCGTGAACGTTTCCAGCCTGTTGCCGAAGAGTTGGGCATGGAGTGGAAGATCACCGATTCAGCGGCCAAAAGGCGCGTAGTCATCCTCGTCAGCCAGCAGGAGCACTGCCTGTACGATTTGCTGGCACGTTGGCAATCACGGGAACTGGACGTCGAGATCCCGTGCGTGATTTCCAATCACGATACTTTCCGGGGCTTTGTCGAATGGCACGGCATTGCGTTCCACCATGTTCCGGTTGCGCCTGACAACAAGGCAGCGGCCTATGCAGAAGTGCGGCGCATTTTTGAAGAGGCGTGCGGCGATGTCATGGTGCTGGCGCGCTACATGCAGATCATTCCGCCGGATCTGTGTGCGGCCTATCCGGGGCGGATCATCAACATCCACCACAGTTTCCTGCCCAGTTTCGTGGGTGCGCGTCCCTATCATCAGGCCTGGGCCAAGGGCGTGAAGCTTATCGGCGCGACCTGCCACTATGTGACCGCCGACCTCGACCAGGGGCCGATTATCGAACAGGACGTGATCCGCATCGACCACACGGATACTGTCGATGACATGGTGCGCTACGGCAAGGACATCGAAAAAGCCGTGCTCGCGCGCGGCCTGCGCTATCACCTGGAAGACCGCGTATTGGCTTACGGCAACAAGACGATAGTTTTTCGTTGAACCGCCCGTTCAAAGCAGGCTGCTACGTGGAGGCGGACGTCCTGGGTGACCTGTTCCCGCATCATGGTGCGCCCCTGGATGCCGTATAAAATATCAGCCGCCCTCAGAGAAATGCCGGTTTATTCCCGCGCGAACCATTCCAGTTTGGCACGCAGGGATTCGCCTCCCATCATTTGGGGATCGGAAGGGGGGGAACCGCTGTCCGCTTCGCGGGCGGCGATGATAGCCTTGGCGCGTTCAAATGCTTCGATGAATGAACGGGTTTCGCTCAATGCTTCATCAAAATAAGCGCGGCCAAAGTCGGTCAGATTGTTCGTGTCGTCGCAACCGAAGGAACTGCGGTCGGCGGAGGCGGCGGTGATGACCAAGGTGTCCTCATCAGCGAGATAAGGGGCAAACCCACCGGAATAGCAGGCCGAAATCACAATTACCCGGTGTTTGATGCGGGAACCGTCGAGCGCCTTGCGCAGTATCTGGGGGGTGATGTCGGAGAACTTCAACGGCGGGAGTTTGATGGAAAGCTGATGATCGGCTGAACCATGTGAGGTCAGGAACAGGAAAAGCAGGTCTTCTTCCCCGTTCATTTGTTCGCCGATGCGGCGCAACGCCTGTGAGAGCGATTCATGGCTGGCGAACGGGAGTCTCTGCGCCGTGGCCGGGTTGTTGACCAGGATCATGGAATGGCCGGCGGTGGCGTAGCGATCCCTGAACAATTGCTCGACGGTGATGGTTTCGCGCATGAACACGCTCTCTTCACTGCCCGCAACGCCGAGGAAAAAAATTTCCGGCACGTCGGGTTTTCCGGCTTCGATCCTGGCCAGTTGTTCATTGAGGAGGCGCGGCTGGGCATAGAACACTGCTTCATTCAGGGTAAATCCGTTGGTGCCTGCGGTATCTGCTTTGGGGGCGGGCATACCGACCTGCCAGAGCGACAGCGGATCGACGCTGGTGAAGGCGGTAAGCAAAGCCAGCAGGGTAAACGGCACAGGCAGGCCGCGCCGCCAGCCACTGCTGTGCCCAGTGTGTACGACAAACAGGGCTCCGGCCAACGCCAGCCATATATGGGGCAGTGCGGAAATGAAGTGTGGCAATGTGTTGACGAACCATGAAGTAAAACCCGGCAACATGTCTTGGGTATCGGCGAAAAACGCCAGTTCGGATACGGTCGGCCACACCATCGCACCGATGAATCCGGCCAGCGGCAGCATAAGCAGCAACAGGGTGAATGCCAGCCAGGCGGCTCCACTGTCCTGTTGTCCGTCGATCCATTTTAATAGGCCGGCGATGACGGCTACGGCCCCAAAGGGGACAAATATCGTGCCATCAAGTGTAATCGCGCCGTCCTCCATGCCATTCAGGACGATGGAGAGGGCTATCGAGACCAAGCAATAGAGCAGGACGAGCCAGGGAAGCTTGCCGAAACTCGGCCTGAAACTGCCTGGCTGAGGACGGCGCAGGGCCAGGAGACGGCCAAGCTGGCGCAGATCGTCGAACAGGCTGGAATGTGAGGCGGTATCGGAAGCAGGCATGTAATTTTTTTGAAAACATGCGCCGGAATGGTGGGCGCGGGGCTTTGTGGCGTGGGTGTTCTGGCGTTTAATCCGGGGCGGCGCCTCCGTGGAGAATTGCCGCCCGCCAGTTTTCCAGCTTGGCGGCAAAAACTAAAGTATAAGCAGGGCTGGAGGAAGGCAGTATGTGAATTTCCAGCCCATGACGCGCCAACCGTGGCGCGAATTTCGCCGCACAGCGCCCGTTGAAGCAAATGCGATCGAGTGCGGGGGCCAAAGCAATCAGGGCATCGAGATCATTGGCTTCTCCAGCGCGGATGTCGGCGTCGAGTGCGCCAGGGCGCGCACAGGCGCGGTAAACGTCCCAGATGCCGACACGGTGCGCCAGGACGCGCCGGAGACGTTCAGCGTAGGGGAGTTCGTAGAGCGGTTCGGCGAAAATCGCGCTAAGCAGTTTCCAGAAATGATTTTGCCTGTGGCCGTAGTACTGTTGCGCCGCCAGTGACGCAGGGGAAGGGAAACTGCCCAGGATCAGGCAGCGGATGCCGGTATCGAAAACCGGGGCCAGACCGGTTAGCCGGACGGGTTCGTGTATTGTCGCGGTCATGCTCATAGGGTATGTCGTATTTACCTGGTGCCGCAGGTTAAACGCCAAATCAGGCAGAAATGCCTGATTACCATCATAGTTATACCTGCATTATCAACACTTTCCGGAATCCATACGATAAAATATATGTTTTTGCTTCATTCCAGTACGTATTTAAAACCCATGGATTTGGACGCTTCTAATAGTCATCCCCTTGTCAGCCTTGACGGTGTGCGCTTTGCCTATGGCGAACGCGAGATATTGCGTGGCGTTGACTTGACCGTACATCGCAGTCAGGTAGTGGCAATCATGGGGGGAAGCGGCTGTGGCAAGACTACGCTGTTACGCCTGATCGGCGGGCAGTTACGGGCAGGCTCTGGTAAGGTCGAGGTAGACGGCCAGGATTTGGGGCGTCTTTCGACACGTGCGTTGTACGAAATGCGGCGACGTATGGGCATGCTGTTTCAGTTCGGGGCGCTCTTTACTGATATGAGCGTGTTTGACAACGTAGCCTTCCCGCTACGCGAACACACCAGGTTGCCCCTCGAACTGATCCGTGATCTCGTGTTGATGAAGCTTCACGCGGTTGGGTTGCGCGGTGCGCAATCGTTGATGCCTTCCGAACTCTCCGGCGGGATGGCGCGGCGGGTGGCGCTGGCGCGTGCGGTGGCGCTCGACCCGATGTTGATGCTCTACGACGAGCCTTTTGCCGGACTCGACCCGATTTCGCTCGGTGTTACCGGCCAGTTGATCCGACGGCTGAACGATGCCCTTGGCGCGGCCTCCATCATGGTGACGCATGACGTGATGGTCTCGCTCGATCTGGTCGATTACATCTATTTCGTGTCCAATGGCGTCATCGTGGCGCAAGGCACACCGGAAGAAATTCGTACTTCAAACGACCTGTTCGTGCGCCAGTTCGTCCATGCCGAGGCCGATGGCCCGGTTCCGTTCCATTATCCCGCTCCGCCGCTGGAGAGCCTGCTCGATGGAGTTGCGGCATGACTGTCCTGGACGCAACGTTGCGCAAACTCGGTGCGATGACCATCAACGGCGTGTGGCGGCTTGGTTTCGCCGCTCGGTTTTTCCTGGCGGTGTTGTGCTATTCCGGCCAGTCGCTCCTGCGCTTGCCGCTCACGATCCGTGAGATTTATTTCAGTGGCGTGCTTTCGCTGCTCATCATCCTGGTGTCGGGGCTTTTCGTGGGCATGGTGCTCGGCTTGCAGGGCTATGACATCCTCCAGCGTTTCGGATCGGCTGACGCGCTCGGTATCATGGTGGCCTTGTCGCTTTTGCGCGAACTCGGGCCGGTTGTGGCGGCGCTTCTTTTTGCCAGCCGGGCCGGTTCGGCGGTGACGGCGGAGATCGGCCTCATGAAAACCACCGAGCAATTGCAGGCGATGGACATGATGGCAGTCAATCCGCTTGCGCGCGTCGTCGCGCCGCGTTTTTGGGGCGGGGTGATTTCGATGCCGCTCCTGGCGGCGATGTTCTCGGCAATGGGTATCTTTGGCGGCTGGTTGATTGGTGTGGTGGCTATCGGGGTTGATGATGGCGCGTTCTGGTCGCAGATGCGGGCCTCGGTCGACTTTCGTTACGACGTGCTCAATGGCGTTATCAAATCTTTTGTGTTCGGTGTGGCGGTGTCGTGGATTGCGGTATTCGAGGGTTACGACTGCCATCCAACGGCTGAAGGGGTGTCGCGTGCGATTACGCATACCGTGGTGTATTCGGCGCTGGTGATTCTGGCGCTGGATTTTGTACTGACTTCTTTTATGTTCCGAGGCCTTTGATGAGTCGGGCAACGCTTGATTTGTGGGTAGGTTTATTCGTGGCGCTTGGTTTTGCCGCCCTGGTCTTCCTGGCGGTGAAAGTGGGCAGCTATTCGGACGTGTCGCGTGGTTCGACCTATTCGGTCAAGGCGGCCTTCGACAATATCGGCAACCTGAAGGTACGCGCCCCGGTCAAAAGCGCGGGCGTGGTGGTGGGTCGGGTCGGGAGCATCAAGCTCGATCAGGAGGTTTACCGCGCCATTGTGCAACTCGATATCAATGACACTTTCAGTTTCCCTGCCGACACCGGCGCTTCGATTCTGACTTCGGGCGTGCTTGGCGAACAATATATCGGGCTCGACCCCGGAGGTGACGAAGAAAATCTGAAGAATGGCGATACCTTGCAAATTACCCAATCGGCGGTCGTACTGGAAAAACTCATCAGCCAGTTCATGTTCAACAAGGCGGCTGAGACTCCGGCTCCGGCAGCGGCTCCGGCACATTGAAATTATTCGCGAAAAACCTATCCGTAATCACATCGACAATGAAAAACATCTTCCTTGCCTCTGTCATGTTCCTGCTTGTTGCCGGTTGCGCCAATGCGCCGCCGGACGACCCGCTGGAGCCATACAATCGCACTATGTTCTCGTTTAACGAGAAACTTGACAACGCAGTGGTAAAACCGGTGGCAAAAGCCTACGTGGCAGTGACGCCCACGCCAGTGCGTACCTGGGTAAGCAATTTTTTCGGGAACCTTCAGGATCCGTGGATTGCCTTCAATAACCTGATGCAAGGCAAGCCTGTCGACGCGCTGACCGACCTCATGCGTTTTGTGTTCAACACCACCCTGGGAATAGGCGGCCTGCTCGACATTGCTTCCGAAGCAGGGCTTCCCAAGCATGATGAGGATTTTGGCCAGACTCTGGGGGTGTGGGGGGTCAAGGAAGGCCCCTTCGTAGTGCTGCCTTTCTTTGGGCCACGTACTTTGCGCGACGCGACGGCGCTTCCGCTGGATGCATCAGCCGAGTCGCCCTGGGTATTGCCTTACGGAAATCCCATCGTACATGATAGCAATGCCCGCTACGGCCTCTCGGGGGTGAAACTGATCAATGAACGGGCGCGTTTGCTGGGGATCGAACGTACGCTCGACGAAGGTACGCTCGACAAATACCGCTTCGCGCGTGATTTCTATCTACAGCAACGCCGTTTCAAGGTGCATGATGGCAATGTGCCGCTTGAATACGATGATTTCGACCCCGATGAGAGCGCTGACAATACACTTCATGAACCTGGAGAGAAACAATGATGAAAAGACTGCTTGCCCATTGCCTGTTGACGTTGATGGTGTTCTTTGTGCCTGGTGCGGGTTTTGCCGCCGATGAGCTACTGCCTCCCGATGAAATGATACGCAATGTGACCAGCGAGGTGCTGACCATCGTGCGCAGTGACAAGTCGATCCAGGCGGGCGATACCCGCAGTGTGCTTGCGCTGGTCGACGAGAAAGTGCTGCCGCACTTCAACTTCAGGCGCATGACGGGCTTGGCCGTGGGTCCACACTGGCGCTCTGCTACGCCGGAACAGCAGGAAAGCCTCATCGCTGCTTTCCGTACCCTGCTCGTGCGCACGTATTCCAATGCGCTCACCCAGTACCGTGACCAGACAATCGACGTCAAACAGTTTCGGGGCAACCTCAATGAAAAGAGAGTCAGGGTGAGTACCGAAGTTCGCCAGCCTGGTGCGCAGCCTATCGCCATTGATTACTCGCTGGAGCAAGAGGGTCAGGGCTGGAAAGTTTTCGATGTCACCGTGGCTGGGGTGAGCCTCGTGACCAACTATCGCGGCAGTTTTTCCGATGAAATCAACGCGAAAGGCATCGATGGCCTGATTGCTTCGCTGGAAGCCAAGAACAGATCGCTGGAAGCAGAGCAGGGCGGCAAATAATGACTGAGCCTTTGGTCGTGACGTTGGAAGGGGCATTGACCCTGGAGACTGCTGCGGCCTGTCTTGAACGGGGCCTGCCAGCCGGGGGCATGGTGTTCGATTTCAGCGGCGTTACCCGCGTGGATTCTTCCGCGCTCGCGCTCCTGTTGGCGTGGCTAAGGCGCGCAAAAGCGCAAGGGGGGACGGTCGAACTACGTGCGTTGCCGGAACCCCTGCTGGCGCTCGCACGACTCTACGGCATCGATGCCCTGTTGCCGCTTGCGGCCTGATATGGCGTTGTCGCCTGCCATTCGTATCGCTGCCCTGACCAAGCGTTACGGCAGCCTTCAGGCTCTTGACGGAATTGACCTCGAAATCCCCCGGGGGGAGTTCTTCGGCCTGCTTGGACCGAATGGCGCGGGCAAGACCACGCTGATTTCGGCGCTCGCCGGATTGGTGCGCGCGGATGGCGGCACGCTCGAAGTCATGGGCCACGACGTTGTCGCCGACTACCACAGCGCCCGACTCAAACTCGGCGTAGTTCCGCAGGAACTGGTATTCGATCCGTTCTTTACCGTGCGCGAAATCCTGAGGTTTCAGTCCGGCTATTACGGCATTCACGGCAACGACGATTGGATCGACGAGATTCTTTCCCGTCTTGACCTGCTTTCCAGGGCCGATACCAACATGCGCACCCTTTCTGGGGGTATGAAGCGGCGGGTGCTGGTGGCGCAGGCCCTGGTGCATCGCCCGCCAGTGATCGTGCTGGACGAGCCGACCGCCGGGGTAGACGTCGAATTACGCCAGGGTTTGTGGCAGTTTGTGAAACAACTCAACGCCGACGGTCACACTGTCGTGCTTACCACGCACTATCTCGAAGAAGCCGAAGCCTTGTGCGGGCGTATTGCCATGATGAAGGCCGGGCGTATCGTGGCGCTCGATACCACCGCCAACCTGCTTTCCCACTTTTCCAGCCGCAACCTCCAGGTGCAGGTGGAACGGCCTGAAGTGGCCGAGGCGCTTGGTGGCGAGGTTTCCGGGGATTGGGTGATTTTCGGCTTTGACCCCGTTTCGGGAGTAGAAACGCTGGAAACGCTGCTGGCCCGCCTGCGCGAAGCCGGGGCAGGCGTGCGCGGGGTTTCCGTGGGCGAACCCGATCTCGAACAAGTGTTTATGGAGGTAATGCGCCGTGCCTGACCCCGATACCTTGCCCGGTTCGTTCCGTGCGTCTACCTTCATCGGGTTTCGCACCCTGTTCTACAAGGAAGTGCTGCGTTTCTGGAAAGTCAATTTCCAGACCGTGGGCGCGCCCGTGCTCAATGCGTTGCTTTTCCTGTTGATTTTCTCCCATGTGCTCGACCGCCGCGTGACCGTGTATGGCGATGTGCCCTATACCGCCTTCCTCGTGCCGGGACTCATCATGATGTCGCTGCTGCAGAACGCCTTCGCCAACAGTTCATCCTCGCTGATCCAGAGCAAGATCACCGGCAATATCATCTTCGTGCTGCTGGCCCCGCTTTCCTGCCGCGTTTTTTATGCCGCATACGTGCTGGCTGCCGTGCTCCGTGGGCTGTTCGTGGGTACCGGGGTGTACCTGATGTCGATATTTTTCGTCGACCTGCCGCTTGCGGAACCGGTCTGGGTGCTCGCCTTTGGCATCCTTGGCGGTGCATTGCTTGCTACGTTTGGGGTCATTGCCGGGATTTGGGCAGAGAAGTTCGATCAGCTTGCCGCCTTCCAGAACTTCCTGATCATGCCGCTCACCATGCTCTCGGGCGTGTTCTATTCGATCCATTCCCTGCCGCCCTTATGGCAGAAAATCTCTCATGCAAACCCGTTTTTTTTCATGATAGACGGTTTTCGCTACGGCTTTTTTGGACAGTCTGACACCTCGCCCTGGTTGAGTCTGGCTGTGATCGGTATTTGTTTTATGACGCTTGCCACGCTGACGCTGACGCTGCTCTCAAGGGGTTATAAATTGCGCGGTTGAACGAACCTGTTTGGGAGCCGCGCTTGTGGTCAAACTTGGGCGAGTATGGACTGCCTTCATCTGCTTCCTTTATGCAATCAGGGTATTAAGTGCCGGGATGAGACGAATACTCCTTACCTTGAGCAGTTTGTCAGTTGGGTGCGTTCTCTGGCCCCTGAGCCCGGGCAATACGGGTGGCCAAGCGCGGTCGTTCAATTACAACCTGCGGTGGTTGTTCGCCGCGTAAAGGTCTCCTCCTGTAGTCTGACAGCGCGGAAACTCCGTCAGAAGACCCCGTTGGGTGCGCCGTATATAATATATTTTGTGCATATTCTCCTTCTCCACGAGCGGTGGGGGGATATATCTTTCCATCTCGTGGGATGGAGTGCCGCTTATGGCCGCGTAGTTGGGGAAAGCAGTAAACCTCCAACGTCAG
Source organism: Betaproteobacteria bacterium (assembly GCA_009779355.1). GTDB lineage: Bacteria > Pseudomonadota > Gammaproteobacteria > Burkholderiales > Rhodocyclaceae > WRNU01. Next base: position 10,129 of record WREK01000067.1, read on the forward strand.
GAACGAGGATATGACGGTGGTGTTAAAGTTCAGGGGCATTGCATGCAATGCCCCTGCCAGATCAAGGCAAGATGGATAAATTATTGATCGAAGGCGGTTCGCCTCTCGCAGGTGAAATCACCATTTCCGGGGCCAAGAACGCTGCCCTGCCCATTCTGTGCGCGGCCCTGCTATGCACCGAACCGGTGACGTTCGCTAACGTGCCGCAATTGAAGGACGTCGCCACACTCCTGGCGCTGCTTATGCGGATGGGCGTCAAGGTTGAACACGAAGGCGACATCGTAACGATCGATGCAGGCCAGTTGTCGGATTCCGTCGCGCCTTACGAGATGGTCAAAACCATGCGTGCCTCTATCCTCGTCCTGGGGCCGCTTACCGCGCGCTACGGCGAGGCGAGCGTGAGCCTGCCCGGCGGTTGTGCCATCGGCGCGCGCCCGGTTGACCAGCACATCAAGGGGCTTCAGGCGATGGGCGCGAACGTCGACGTTGAACATGGCTATATCCGTGCCAGCGCCTCGCGCCTCAAGGGCGCGCGAATCGTCACCGACATGGTGACGGTTACCGGAACCGAAAACCTCATGATGGCGGCCTGCCTTGCCGACGGCGAAACGATTATTGAAAACGCCGCGTGCGAACCGGAAGTCGCCGACCTTGCCAATTGCCTCACCGCAATGGGCGCGAAGATATCCGGCGCGGGTTCCGACGTGATCCGTATCGAGGGTGTTTCCCGCCTGCATGGCGCACGGCACCGCATCATGCCCGACCGCATCGAAACCGGAACCTACCTATGTGCGGCGGCGGTGACGGGCGGGCAGGTGCGGCTCACCGGCACACAGGCTTCCAGCCTTGATGCCGTCATCGCCAAGCTGATCGAGGCGGGCTGTGCGGTTCGATGCGAATCGGACAATATCCACCTCACCGCGCCCAGGAGGCTTACGGCGGTAAGCCTGCGCACAGCCCCCTATCCGGCTTTCCCGACCGATATGCAGGCGCAGTTCATGGCGCTCGACTGCGTGGCGGACGGCGCGGCCACGATCCGCGAGACCATTTTCGAGAACCGTTTTATGCACGCCATCGAACTGCAACGGCTCGGGGCGGACATTCACATCGACGGCAACATGGCGATGGTACGGGGGGTCGAACGGCTTCAGGGTGCGACGGTCATGGCTACCGACCTGCGCGCTTCTGCCAGCCTGGTGATAGCCGGGCTGGTGGCCGAGGGCGAGACCATGATCGAGCGCATTTACCACCTCGACCGGGGCTATGAGCATCTGGATGAAAAACTCGCCGCGCTAGGCGCGAAAGTGCAGCGGGTGAAGCCCTGAAATTTTAAGCAGCCGGGACTCATTTTCTACGCCCGCTTGCGGGAGAGGGTGCCCCGAAGGGCAGTGCAGTAGGATGGGTAGAGTCCATCGCAATCCTGATTTGAGGCAAATAATGGGTTTCTATATGAACGCCTCCCTTTGTGCAAGCCTTTGCATGTTTTAACCGACAGGATAGGTTGCAGCTCTATATCCGGCCTTGTTGCAGCCTGTCTTGCCGCTGCTGGCCCCGATGAAA
>WREK01000068.1 GCA_009779355.1 Betaproteobacteria bacterium
GGCATCGCAGGTGCGGGTTTCAAACCCGCCCAAAACATAGCCTGACACATGGCCTGCAAGCCGACGAACGGACATGGACGTGTTTGAAACCCGCACCTGCGATGCCCGGATGGAATAAATCAGTGTTTCCTTAAGGCAATACCCAGAGCGCAGCTTTGCGCGGCGAGAAGGTCTCGTTTTTATCGTTTGCGAAGTGGCAGATATCAGGACACATCAGGCCATCCCATAAGGTTACATGGCCTCTCGCGTCTCCCCGCCCGTCTCCCGTAATAACAAGAATGCCCTTCATATCTTTGAAATCGTCCGATACGGGGGAACCATTGACCACTATGTCAGGCGTGCCAAAAACATCCTGCAAATGAAGCATCATGTCATCAATGCGGTACATATACCACCTACCGTCCCTGGCGCTCACAGCTTCGTATTTACCGCGTTGAATAGGGAAACCTGTCCTGTTCAGCATATAGCTCATCCGGATGGCGCATGCGTTTGTCCATTTCCCATCTTCTTTTTTAGGTATTTCGATATTCTGTTTGACCTTGCTGCCAAAAATTTTTCCAATGTTGGCCACACTAAATTTCGCCACTTGGGAAAAAACTCTCCACGCATTATGGAAATTCGGCCTTTGGTTATCCACGCCTTTCAGGTGAGCCAGCGTAGCCTTTTGTGGTACCGAATCACCTCGCGCTGCCAAGACTTTCATAATTACGCCAGTGCGCGGCGATACCACATAAATTTTCTTTTCTCCGGATTCTAACGTCATAACATCATCGCCAGACTGAACCCATTTGCCTCGACTGACGAAGACTTCTGTAACTAATGCGTTGCCAGGTTCAATTACGTCGGGAACCTTGATGTCGATGAATTCAGCCATATCCGCCTCTTGAAACTACTGTAACTCTTATCTTTTTAAGGATGGCCTGAATAAGTCGAGCGGTAAGTGTGCGCTGCGGATCGGGATGGGATGCAAGGCGCAAACCACAGCCATAGCCGTCGCTATGGCGAGGATTTGCAACGCCGCAGACCGACCGACTCCGCAGATGCACACGGCGCGGCGACTTGTTCAGACCATCCTTAAATATACCGTAAATAAAACTACAAAACGATAACAGGCCTATTTGCCCAGGAGGCAAAAGGCGGATCGTTGCCTGTTGGGCTTCGCTTCGCTCACCCCAATCTATATAGGATATGGCAAGCGGGCGCGAAAGCACGCCCACCGCCGCCATGGCTTTTGTCGAAAAACGGGTGAGGGTGCAAGAGATTGAACATTCGGTCTCGCTCCGCCTTGAACAGGAAATTCTGGCAATAGACGTTTCGTCACCGAAATCAGTCGCACGGTTGTCCTGACCAGTGATACAGGTATTGCTATTAGCATGCACACGCTTACCGGAAATTGACCCGTTTAGAAACAAATATGACAACTATGAATAACAATTTTATCTTTCTTGTGTCGAAATATTTTACAGCCTGTCAATGCAGAAAAATAATTTTTTTATAAAATCAATTAGATATAAATGTGGCTTAGTTTTTGCATTGCCCGAACATGGCAGATGTTTTGGTTGATGGCACGGGCAAGTGCCAAAAACCTTTAATGGCATCGGCATATCGCCGTGTTTTTTCAAAAAAAAAGGAGAGTTTCATGGCAACAATTGACTACAGAAAGCAATCGCCTCTTGGTCAGGTAATAAAGGGCTTTGGCACAAGCGACACAATCTATGGCAGCAACGGCAATGACACCATCTATGGTAACGGTGGCAAGAACACAATCTATGCGACTGCCGGCAACAACGAAATCCACACTGGAGATGGCGGAGCCAGGGTCTATGGTGGGATCGGCAACGATGTCATCCGCGCCGGTTATGGGGCCGATTACATCGATCTCAAGCAGGGTCACAACTACGTCTTTGCTGGCGACGGCAGGGACACCATCTATTGCGGTTCCGGCAACGACACCATCTTTGGGTTGTCCGGCAACAACTATATCAACGGTAGAAGCGGCAACAACTTCATCTATGGCGGTACCGGCAGCGACACTATCTATTCGGGTTCCGGCAACGACACCATCTTTGGCGGCGCCGGCAACGACAAGATCTACACTAGCCTGGGCAGCAACCTTGTATTCACCGGCAGTGGCAACAACACGGTCTATTGCGGTTCTGGCAGCGACACCATTGTGTGCGGCTCCGGCGACAATAAAGTCACGGGTACCGGCGGCACGGACTTTCTGTGGAGCGGCGCTGGCGGCAACGACACACTCCAGGCTGGTTCAGGCAACGATGTCCTCGTTGGTGGCACAACCGGCATCAATTACCTCTATGGCGGCACCGGCAATGACACCTATGTGATTGATTTCAACATCAACACAAAGATCACTGACAACCAGTCTCGCGACTTTGTTGCGCCCAAATATGTTGATGATATCGGTTGGAACTATATCAAAGACACCGGTGGGAACAGCGATACTCTGATGTTATGCGGTGTGGACGCAAGTGATGTCAGGTTCGTGCAGAGTGGCAAGTATGACATGCTGTTCACCGTCGATGGCGTGGAAGGTTTTATTCTCATCCAAAACTACTTCATGACAGCCAACAGGATCGAGAATATCAGCTATGGCGGTGAAAATCCGTACAGTATCCCGGATGTCGATGTAGAAGGTATCATCGGCATGGATCTTGGGAATAACCCGGATCCCGGTTTCTGGGGCTGATCTGGGCATCGCCAACTTGTTGTCCTCCAGTCGGGTATGGGTTTCCAACCGTCTGGCCGTTGGCTGATGTTTGAAGCATCATTAAGGGTTCCGCCCCGAAAGGGGCGGAACCCAATGATACGTTTACCGTGCAAGCCCTATTGTAGTCAGGCGTTTACAACGTCTCCAGCCTCAGCCGCGTCACTTTCCCCTGCACCGAATCCAGCGCTTCGATCAACGCAATGGCGGCTACGACGTTCTTTTCCACGGTCTGATGGGTCAGCATGATGATGTCGGTTTGCGATTCGCCCTCGCCTGCTTCCCGCTGGATCATCGCGTCGATGGAAATGTCGCTATCGGCGAGAATGCGGGTGATATCGGCAAGCACACCGGATTTGTCCAGCACACGCATGCGCAGGTAGTAGGAAGTCACTGCCTCTTCGATGGGCAGCACCGGTACATCCAGCACCTGATCCGGCTGGAAGGCGAGATGCGGCACGCGATGTTCGGGATCGGCAGTATGCAGCCGCGTGATGTCGACGAGATCGGCAATCACCGCACTGGCGGTCGGTTCAGCCCCCGCGCCCTTGCCGTAGTAGAGCGTCGCCCCTACGGCATCGGCCTGCACCAGTACCGCATTCATCGCCCCCTCGACGTTGGCCAGCAACCTGTTGTCGGATACGAGCGCCGGGTGCACGCGCAGTTCGATCCCCTCCGGACGCTTGCGCGCAATGCCGAGCAGCTTGATCCGGTATCCCAACTGTCCGGCGTAGACGATGTCGACCGGTTCGAGCTTGGAAATGCCCTCGACGTGCGCCTTGTCGAACTGCATCGGGATGCCGAAGGCAATGGCGCTCATGATCGTCGCCTTGTGCGCAGCATCCACCCCTTCGATGTCGAACGTGGGGTCGGCTTCGGCATATCCCAGGCGCTGCGCTTCCTTCAACACCTCGGCGAAAGGCAGCCCTTTGTCCCGCATTTCCGACAGGATGAAGTTGGTCGTGCCATTGATAATGCCCGCCACCCACTCGATGCGGTTGGCAGACAAGCCCTCGCGCAACGCCTTGATGATGGGAATCCCTCCGGCCACCGCCGCTTCAAAAGCCACCATCACGTCGCGACGGCGCGCGGCGGCAAAAATCTCGTTGCCATGCACAGCCAGAAGCGCTTTGTTCGCGGTCACGAGGTGTTTGCCGTTTTCGATGGCCGACAGCGCCAAATCTTTCGCCACGGTATATCCACCGATCAACTCGACCACAATATCGATTTCCGGGTCGCGTGTCACGCTAAAGGCATCGTCCGTAAGCTTCACTGCCCCCTTGGTGAGATGCCGCGCACGTTCAATGTCCTTGTCCGCAACCACGGTGATGCGTATCTCACGCCCCGCCCGACGGGCAATTTCGCCCGCGTTGCGCTCAAGGACGGCAAACACGCCGCCTCCGACAGTGCCGATACCTAATAGCCCCACATTGATCGGTTTCATGCAGTTATTCCATTTGTTTGCAAATTAAAAGGTAAGTTTTACCCTCTCCTCGGTCTGAACATATCCCATCATCAGGAGAGGGGGAGCAACGCCCCTACAGCGTGCCATGCTGTTTTCGGTAGTGTTCGAGAAACCGCGCAATGCGCCCGATGGCTTCGCGCAAGTCCTCTTCATACGGCAAGAAAACCAGCCGGAAATGATCGGGCTGTGGCCAGTTGAAACCCGTCCCCTGCACCAGCAACACCCGTTCGGTTTCGAGCAGGTCTGTGATGAACGCCTGGTCATCCGTAATCGGATACATTCGGTGGTCGAGCTTCGGAAACATGTAAAGCGTGGACATGGGCTTAACGCAGGAGACACCCGGAATCGCAGTAAGCAAATCCCAGGCCAGATCGCGCTGATGACGCAGCCTGCCACCCTCACCGATCAATTCGTTGATGCTCTGATAGCCCCCAAGCGCGGTCTGGATTGCATACTGGCCGGGCACGTTCGCACACAGGCGCATCGAAGCCAGCATATTCAGCCCTTCGATGTAATCCCGCGCGTGCCGCTTTTCGCCGCACACCACCATCCACCCGGCGCGATAACCACAGGCGCGGTAATTTTTCGACAAGCCGTTGAAAATAATGGTCAGCACATCCTCGGAGAGCGCCGCGAGCGAAGTGTGCACCGCACCTTCGTAAAGCACTTTGTCATAAACCTCATCAGAATAGAGAATGAGGTTGCGCTCACGCGCGATGGTGACGATTTCCCGCAAGACTGCATCCGGATAAATTGCCCCAGTTGGATTATTCGGATTGATGACGATGATAGCGCGCGTATTGGAAGTGATTTTGCTGCGGATATCGGCCAGATCTGGCACCCAGCCTGCCCCCTCGTCGCACAGGTAATGCACCGGACGTCCGCCCGAGAGCGATACCGCTGCCGTCCAGAGCGGATAATCGGGAGTAGGGATCAGTACCTCGTCGCCCGCGTCCAGGAGCGCGTTCATCGACATGACGATGAGTTCCGAAACACCGTTGCCGATATAAATATCCTCGATATCCACGCCCTTGATGTTCTTTTGCTGCGTATAGTGCATGACCGCCTTGCGTGCGGAGAAAATGCCCTTCGAGTCCGAATACCCCGACGAACGCGGCAAATTGCGGATCATGTCCCGCTGTATTTCCTCAGGCGCTTCAAACCCGAAAGGCGCGAGATTGCCGATATTGAGCTTGATGATCCGATGCCCTTCATCCTCCAGTTGCCGGGCACGAGCCAACACTGGACCACGGATGTCGTAGCAGACATCGGCGAGTTTGGCGGACTTGAAAACCGTTGGAGGAAGAAACTCATCCTCAGCAGCCGTAGTGGCCGCCCGCGCGGGCGAAATATTCGCCACCTTTTCCGCCGCCATCTTCATGCTGCCTCTCCTGTTGAATGCGCCGTCCGGATGAACGGCAAAGGTTAAGCATTTTAGACTGCTTGCGAACGGGCAGCAATTTACGAATGCTGTACCTTGACCAGTTCCAAGGGGCTGCGTACCATCGTTGAGTTTTCGAGAGTTGCTATTTTGCCAATACTGAAGATATTCTCGCCTATCGTCGATGACATGAACGCGGTTGATGCGCTCATCCGCGAGAGTCTTCACTCCGACGTGGTTCTGGTTCGTCAAGTCGCCGAATACATCATTCACAGCGGCGGGAAGCGTCTGCGCCCTGCCCTGGTACTTTTCGTTGCCAACGCACTCGGCTACCAGGGGCACCAGCATCACGAATTGGCTGCCATCGTCGAATTCATCCACACCTCCACCTTGCTGCACGACGACGTTGTCGATGAATCCGACCTTCGCCGGGGCAGCAAAACCGCCAATGCCCTATTCGGCAACGCCGCCTCTGTACTCGTAGGCGACTTCCTCTATTCCCGTGCCTTCCAGATGATGGTAAACGTCGATAGCATGCGAGTGATGCAAGTGCTTGCCGATGCCACCAACATCATTGCCGAAGGCGAAGTGTTGCAACTGCTCAACTGTCACGATGCCAATGTCACCGTGGATGGTTACTTGCAGGTCATACGTTGCAAGACCGCCAAACTCTTCGAGGCTGCTGCCCGGCTTGGGTCCATTCTCGCCAACGCTTCCCCAGAGGTCGAGCAGGCAATGGCGAATTTCGGCATGCACATCGGCACGGCCTTCCAGATCATTGACGACGTGCTCGATTACTCTGCCGATGAATCCGAAACCGGAAAACACCTTGGGGACGATCTGGCAGAAGGCAAACCCACCCTGCCGCTCATCCACGCCATGCAGCGCGGAACGAAGGAACAGGTTGCGCGCGTGCGCCACGCCATCGAAAACGGAGGACGGGAAGACTTTCCCGCTGTACTCGAAGCCATCCAGACCACCCACGCACTGGATTTCACACGTGACTATGCCAATGCCGAAGCCGATTTGGCAGCAGCAGCGCTCCAGTATCTGCCTGCTTCCATTTTCAAGGACGCCTTGCTAGAATTATCGGGATTTGCTGTTGCAAGGTGTTTTTAGTAGGCCGGCCCCCAGGCTGGTCAATGATTTTCGGGGAATAGCTCAGCCTGGTAGAGCACTGCGTTCGGGACGCAGGGGCCGGAGGTTCGAATCCTCTTTCCCCGACCAAAAACCTTGCTCCGACTCAGCATCTTAAACGACTGCATCCATAACAACACATGTTGCTGTGACAGACTACGACGCACTCACGCGGCTCCTGGAGTCTCGCCACTCTTGCCGTTCCTTTGCCCCGGAGCCGGTAGACGGGAAGGCACTTCAGAATCTGTCCGATGCTTTTGCCCTTGCCCCACAGGCAGGCGGCGGGAACCGGCGCCTGCAGTGCCGCTTCGTTACGGATCAAACTACCATACGGAACCTGGCAGAGCGTGGGCAAGAGGTTTTTGACGCTTTTTGCCTAAGCATCCCCTCCCCGTTTGTCCGTGAAAAGACAGCGCGCTACGGTGAGAATTTTTTCTGGTTCGGCGAGGTTCCGGCCCTGGCGGTAGTGACGTGCCGCAAAGTACCTGTTTTCCTGGAACAATTGGCCGGACACAAAGCCCCATTGATCTGGGGAGGCGAGCTTTCAGCGGCCATGTCTTCCTTCAGCCTGCTGCTGGCCGCTGAAACCATCGGACTTGGCGCATGCTGCCTTACAGGCCCCCTGCTCATGTGGTGCGAGATGGAAAAGTTGTTGAATATCTCCAAGCGAGACTCGCTCATCCTTTTAATCGCATTGGGATACAAAAAAACTCTGCTGTGACCGGGTATGAGTTGTTTGATGGCATGCGCGCCAGCGTCACATCAGCGCCTGGCAGAAATTCACTGACTTTAGAACTCAGAATGCCCTACCCTGCCAAGTACGCGGCGAACAAGTTCCACCCAATACGCGGCTCCGATGGGAAGAATGTCGTCGTTGAAGTCATAGGCAGAATTGTGCAACCCTACGCTGCTGCTGCCCTCGGCCAAGTCATTACCGATCCATATGTAAGCACCGGGCTTACGCTGGAGATAGAAGGCAAAATCTTCCGCACCCATGCTTGGCCGCTCGCCGGTACGCACATTTTCATGTCCCACGACTGCGGCAGCGGCCTGCCGACAACACGCGGCTTCAGAAACGGTATTGAACGTCGGCGGATAGCTGTCGGCATGCGCCGAAAAATCGATTTTCACATCGAAAGCCACGGCAAAGCCCGCGCACAATTCGGCAAGGCGCGTAAGCGCCTTCTGCCGCACGTCTTTAGAGAAACTGCGCAGAGTTCCGGATAGCTCCGCCTGACCGGGAATGACGTTATAGGCGCCCCCCGCGTGAAAGCACGTGACAGAAACTACAGCGGAATCGAAAGGGTCGATCGAGCGCGATATGACGCTTTGCATGGCCTGTACCAGCGCAGCCCCAGCATGAAGGGAATCGACGGTCAGGTGCGGCATGGCCGCATGCCCGCCGACACCCCGGATGCGAATATCGAAGCGATCCGTTCCCGCCATAACCGGTCCGGCATGCACGGCAAACTCTCCGGCGGGCAATCCCGGCCAGTTGTGCATGCCATAAATCGCTTCCATCGGGAATTGCTCGAAAAGACCGTCCTCTACCATGACCCGCGCGCCGCCGCCATTCTCTTCTGCTGGCTGAAAAATCAGGTAGACGGTTCCGTCGAAATCGGGCGAAGCAGCAAGCAACCTTGCCGCTCCAAGCAGCATCGCAACATGGCCGTCATGACCACAGGCGTGCATATATCCTTTGAACATGGAACGATGGGCAAAACAATTAACCTCATCAATCGGCAGTGCATCCATATCGGCCCGCAAGCCTATCGCCCGCCCGCTACGCCCCGCGCGCAACACCCCGATCACGCCAGTTTTGCCTAAGCCGCAATGCGCTTCGATACCCAGCGCGGCCAGTTCGCGCTCGACCACGCCCGCCGTGCGCGTTTCGCAGAAAGCCAGTTCGGGATGGGCATGCAGGTCGCGGCGGATGGCTTGTAGGGTCATCCGCGTTTCGTAGGCGGAATCGAGGGTATTCATGGACGAAAATGCAATGACGTAAAAAATAAAAATGCCCGAAAGCGATAGAGTTTAGCCTTAAACCCGTAAAAATTGTATGGGATAGCGGTTGATCCATGTTCATAATACGTCTAATTGACCGTCTGATTGTATCCATGCGGAGAACATCGTGATGCCTTCGACATCTTTTAGCAGCCTGAGAATTTATCTGGTGGAGCCTTCGTCCATGCAGGCGCAACTGGTTGCGAACATGCTTGAACAATTGGGCGTGCGTCAAACGCAGCGCTTCAACCTTGCTAACGAAGCACTTTCGGAAATGCGCCGCTCACCGCCCGATGTCGTCATCAGCGCCCTGTATTTGCCAGATATGAGCGGCACAGAACTCGTTTTTTCCATACATGCTGACCCCATGCTGGAATGGATCCCGTTCATACTGATCTCCAGCGAAACCCGCCCACAGGTACTCGAACCGGTACGTCAGTCCGGCGCATGCAGCATCATCGCAAAACCTTTTACGCATGTGCAGATGCAGCGTGCGCTTATCGCCGTCCTCGAACAGATCTCCCCCCTGGAAGAACTGGAACTCGATGAAGATGTAGAGAACTTGAAAGTGCTGCTAGTTGACGATAGCTCCATGTCGCGCCGCTACGTCCGTCATCTGCTCGAAGGCATGGGGATCAGATACATCTTTGAGGCTGAAAACGGCAAAGCCGCAGTAACGGCTCTGGCAGACACGATGTTCGACCTCGTGTTGACCGACTACAACATGCCTGAGATGGATGGTCGGGCACTGGTCGAATATATCCGGACGCAAAGTTGGCAGACGGAAGTCCCCATCCTGATGCTGACCAGCGAAAATAACCAGGGACGGCTGGCCGCAGTTGAAAAAGCAGGGGTTTCGGCTATCTGTGACAAGCCGTTTGAGCAGGGTAGCATCCGGGACGAGATTATCCGGGCACTGCGATAAGGCACATCGTAAAAAAGGCTGGATCCCTTTTGAGGATCCAGCCCCGTCTGACTATATTTGGTCAGAATTTCTCGCCTGCTTTCAACTTGATCAAACTCTTTGACGACGGCGCGCTATCGCGCCCATGATACCCAGGCCCGCCAGCAGCATGGCATAGGTTTCAGGCTCAGGCACTGTCGTTGCCGTCGTCGAGATAGTCATGCCACCCATTACCCAGGTCGACCCAGCGCCCAACCCAGCTTTCGTGCCCGACGTTGTTGGGGCATAGTCACCCCCCATAGTGACGGAGAATTTGTCGATCCCCATAAGGGTGTCAAAGGTATATCGACTTGCCTGCGTACTCACATCGACTTTGACGGCATCACCGACCTGGACACCGTTGGCGTAGCCCGTAATGAACAGAGACTGAGTGCCCCACAAACCGGAAAGCCATAAAGCATCAAGATTAAAACTCCCACCGGCGGTATAAATAAACTCAACGGGTGTAAATTCACGATAGGTGACGCCCACATATTCTACGTTGGCCGGCATAGTAGTGGCGCCGTTTACATTGGTGGGAAACTCGGCAACTGCTACATAGTACACGTCCCAAGGATCCGTATTGAAGTAACTGGTACCAGAATTATTGAAGTAGACGTCCCACTGAGTCTGAGTCTGCGTACCCGGTCCAGCGGGACCAGCCGCCTGAGCCGCGCCTGCGAAGGCGCACAACAGCGCGGGAAAAGCAAATTGGGCAATTTTTTTGTTCATGATGGTTTTCCTGTAGAAGTATGGGGACAGCCTCCCTTCTTACTAGCATAATCCGTGCCTGAGTCACTCGCGCACAAAATGCTGTTAATAATCAATATATTATGTAGATGTGTTGTAAAAATAATTTTCGTGCTGTAAAAAAAATCGACACTTTTTAGTACCCAATCATTGAAACATAAGGGCAACAGCCTATTGGGCAACAGCCTGTTGCCCGATTATCATCAACAACTAAAAAACAGCATAACCGCCCCCCTCACCGGAACAGCGAAGTGAGGCGGTCGACAGGAAAAAAATTCTCCTGACTTAAAGTACTGACGGCTTACCTTAGTACTGACGGCTTATCTTTCAACCACTCGCGCATGATGGTGTTGATCCGCGTCTGCCATCCCTTCCCTGTGGCACGTAGACCTTCGAGAACATCGATGTCCATACGCAACGAGACCATCTGTTTCACTGGCCGCTCATAAGGCGGACGCCCCCTACGGGGCTTGACTTCAACGATTTCTGGCATGATGACAACTCCCTTCTGTTGCGGTGATCAGGTTTATGATGCCGCGAACTACGCCGCGTTCCGGTAACAACCCAGAGGCAGCAGCCCCTGGCATTTAACTCGTCAGAACAATTTTGTCAATAATTGTATATCCGAAATCCGTCATGGTGACAAGATCTTGAATTTTTTCGCTTGACTGGCCTCCCGTCCATTATCGATAAACTAGCAGTTTTCGACAAGCTTAATGGCCTGCAACTCATCCATACCGTAACCTGGCCCAGGCCGTTTTCGAGTGCGTCATATTTCACTAAAACTGTATATTCTGGCTGGATTTGCGGCTTTAGCAACTTCCCGTAAGCTCAACTATCTCCGTAAGATGCCGTAAACAAAGGAGAATCCACACGGAGTCTCTACGATGAATATAAGACCTATACACAACAAAACCGATTACAACGCAGCCCTGGCTCGCGTCGATGCGTTATGGGATGCCGCACCTGGCAGTCTGGAAAGCGAAGAACTGGAGATACTCGCTGTGCTCATCGACAACTATGAGGGAAACCTCGATCAGACGCCCATGCCGGAGTCCGACCCCATCAAGGCGATTACCTACTTCATGGAGCAGCGGGGGCTGTAAGAAAGAGCATTCGGTTTTGGCGGGCGGCAGGTTGCCGCCCCTTTTTTTTGGGAACTATACGTTTGATTACCTGATTGCGAAGCCGTAACATTCGAGCATCTTCACTCGACTGCTACGGCGATGTGCAACGTTACCATCTCAACCTACGATTTTTTCAAGAAATTTCCGGAC
>WREK01000069.1 GCA_009779355.1 Betaproteobacteria bacterium
GGTACGTTCATGACCTGTTGATAGTATTTGCGACCTCAAGATTTATCATGACGAAAGAATTGCAATTACCGATGGAAATTTGCAATTATCGGTGTAATTTTGCAAATAGCGTTGGAGTTCACAACAGTTTTATATCCCATGCGCTAGCCTGTCCGCCCAATAACTTGACCGTACCATCGGCCCGCAGGCGGCGTTTCTGAAGCCCATCTTCCGCGCTTCGGACTTAAAGAGGTTGAATGTGTCGGGATGGACGTAACGCAGTACCGGTAGGTGCGCGGCTGATGGTTGCAGGTATTGCCCAATGGTGAGCAGGTCGACGCCGTGTGTGCGCAGGTCGCGCATCGTGGCGAGGATTTCGTCGTCGTTCTCTCCCAAGCCTACCATCAGGCCCGATTTGGTTGGAATGTCGGGATAGCGCGCCTTGAAGCGTTCGAGTAGGGCAAGCGAACCAGCGTAGTCCGCACCTGGCCGAGCCTGGGGGTAGAGGCGCAACACGGTTTCGAGGTTGTGGTTGAAAACGTTGGGCGTATCGGCGGCAAAAGCTTCGAGCGCAACCTCCTCCCTGCCCCGAAAATCGGGTGTCAGGATTTCGACGGAAGTTTCGGGCGAAACGGCGCGGATGGCACGGATGCAGTCGGTAAAATGCGCCGCGCCACCATCGCGCAGGTCGTCGCGGTTGACCGAGGTGATGACCACGTAGGCGAGATCCATGTCTGCGACGGTAGATGCCAGCATTGCGGGCTCCCCGCAGTCGGGCACGGCGGGACGCCCATGGCCGACATCGCAAAACGGGCAGCGCCGGGTACAGATGTCGCCCAGGATCATGAAAGAGGCCGTGCCATTGCCGAAACATTCATGGATGTTGGGGCAGGATGCTTCTTCGCATACGGTGTGAAGCCGATGCCCGCGCAGGGCAGATTTGACTTCGTTGAAGCGTCCAGCCTCCGCGCCGGAAGGAACCTTGACCCTTATCCATCCCGGCTTTTGAAGGCGGGGGGCAGGGACGACCTTGATCGGGATACGGGCCGTTTTGTCGGCTCCGCGCTCTTTACGGGGAGGTGTGGTCATCGTCGTTCCAGTTGAGGCTGATATCGGAGTCAGGGGGAGTTGCCGTCGTCACGGCAAGTGGCGACAACAGGCGTTGAAAGTGGCCAAGCAGGTGAAAGCCTACTGCATCCACATCGTCATGGATGCCGAAATCGGCAAGCCTTGTGCTTTTCAGGCTCGCATAGCCGCATGGGTTGATCCATGAGAAAGGCATGAGGTCGACATCCACGTTGAGGGAGAGGCCGTGATAGCTACACCCTTTTTTGACCCGCAAGCCGAGCGCGCCAATTTTCGCATCGTCGATGTAGACACCCGGCGCGCCGCGCTTGCGTTCGCCCTGCAACCCATATCCGGCCAGCGTGGCAATGACGGTTTCTTCTATCAGATGGACAAATTCGCGCACCTTGACCCGTCGACGGGGAAGGTCGACGAGCAGGTAAGCCACGAGTTGGCCAGGGCCGTGATAGGTGATCTGGCCTCCACGGTCGATGCGTGCCAAGGGAATCCCGGAAGGGTTCTGCAGTAGGTGCGCGGGATTGCCTGCCTGCCCAAGCGTGAAGATAGGCGGATGTTCGAGAAGCCAGATTTCGTCAGGCGTTTGCGCATCGCGCGTGGTAGTGAAGAGCTTCATGGCTTCAAGCGCGGGGGCGTAGCCGGTAAGGCCCAGGCGCTTGACACGCAGGTTGCCGCCGTCATTCACAGCACCACCTTGACCATGGGGTTCGCGGCCAGTTCACGATATAGCGCATCGACCTGCTCTTGCGAATGAGCGTGGAAAGTGCAGGTGAGCGACAGGTAATTGCCTTTGCCCGACGCGCGCATTTGCGCCGTTGCAGGGTCAAAATCGGGAGCATGGTGCAACACAGCTTCAAAAACCCCCTGCGCAAAACCATCAGCATTCACGCCCATAATCTTGATGGGAAAGTCGCAGGGATATTCAATCAAGGTAGCACGTTCGTCGGTCACAGGTTCTTGAGCCATAGCATGACCGCACCCCCCACCCGGCCAAAGAAACCGCCTTCTGGCACATCCGTGAGCGCAACTACCGGGAAGCTCCCGTAAGGCTCACCATCGATAGTGAGCGTGAGGGTTCCGATCTGCTGCCCCCTCACCAGCGGCGCAAGAACCGGCTGACGGCTCTCCAGAACGGGTTCGATCTTTGGCTCCTTACCTTTGGGCATGTTGGGCAGAGCCATGATGAAATCTTGCGTAAAACCTACACCTACAATTTTTTCTGCGCCCTTCCAGACTTTGAACTCCGACAGGGGTTGATCAGCGGCATAAATCCGCATCATGTTGTAGGACTTAAATCCATAGTTGAGCAGTTTGAGCGATTCCTGCACGCGTATATCATCTTTGGATGCCCCGAGGACGACCGAAACCAGCCGGCGCTGCCCACGCTTAGCGCTGCCCACCAAACAGAAACCGGCATCTTTGGTTTGCCCGGTTTTCAAGCCGTCAACCGTGGAGTCGACGTGCAGCAGACGGTTGCGGTTGAATTGCTCGATGCGGTTGTAGGCAAAGGATTTGAGCGAGTAAAAACCGTAATATTCCGGGAAATCGCGAATGATTGCACTGGCGAGAACTGCCAGGTCGCGCGCGGTACTGTAGTGCTCGGGATGAGGCAGACCGGTTGGATTCATAAAATGGGTGTTCTGCAACCCCAAGCGTCCGGCTTCGCGGTTCATCATTGCAGCAAAATCTTTTTCGTTACCACCGATCAGTTCGGCAAGCGCAACACTGGCATCGTTGCCTGAGTGCACGATGACACCTTTGATCAGGTCACCAACCGATACCGGTGTCCGGGGTTCGATGAACATGCGCGAGCCTTCCTGCTTCCAGGCTGCGGTAGAGACCCGTACCAGTTGTTCCTTAGTGACAGTTTTTGCCTTGAGCGCCGCAAAGGCGAGGTAGGCCGTCATCAGCTTGGTGAGCGAAGCGGGTTCGACCCGGCTGTCAGGGTCATTGGCAGCCAGTACTTGGCCTGTTGCGTACTCAACCAATATCCAGGATTTGGCTGCCAGCACCGGTGCAGGGACTGGCTGCGCGGACAAAGCACAGGATGGGGCGACAAACAGTGAGATTAACAGGAAGAGCAAAGGAAAACGGGAAAACGAAAAATAGGGCATCATTTAGTTCCGAAAATCTTGTTGTGGCAAAAAGGGATTATAGGCCGCGAAGTGGGCAGTGTGGGATTAAATGACATTGTATTTTTTGCGAGTTGTGAAATTTTTTTACTCAACAATCCCACAAGTAAAACAAACCAAAAATATAATATGCATAACCTGCGCTGCCGCCGCTTTAAGCTTGGTCACAGTGCTCATGGCATAGCGGTTCCGAAGCCGTGAGCGTACTATTCGGCAGCAGGCTTACTTTTTGCTGGATATTTTCAAATACCCGACGCCTACGTGATCACTTGTTGGCGATACCTTTGATTTGGCAGCAACGTTCGATTTTCGTTTTGACTTCTTCGAGGACGAGTTATCAACGAGCGGGATACTATGAGCCTGGTCGGCTTTTTTCAATAGCGCCGTTCGCTTATTCGAATTGATGGACAGATCCCACCCTTCGCGTGAAAGAGCATTTTCTGAATAGGTATCCGAAACCGATCCTTTTTTTGTCAGAAATTCGACTTTGACGCGCCTTTTCCCATTGACCTTGCCTGAATAAACAGCTCTTGCGCGATGAGACGCAAGTAAGCTGGAAATGCGGTCTTGATGCACTACAGGCGCAGAAACAGGCGATTCAAGAGACTCAGATGACGCTAAAAGCGCAGAATCGGCAGGAGGGGCATCGTTTGCCGACGCGGATGTGTCCGGTAAGAGATGGCCGCCATTTCCTAAATCGGGTGCCAATGGCCGCTTGGTACCAATTGTTTGCCCCATCAGCCCCCACCATACTACAGCCGCGATCACTACGAAAAGGACGACCGGGAACCCGACCCGTCTGAGACGCTCGGTGGTGTGCTGCCTGACAAAAACGGACACGGCAGAGGGCGCGGATACGAGCCTGGATATGAGGCCGGACATGTTCATGCGCCGCATTGGCTCGGTATCCTGCGCGTCGTCGATACCCGATGGCGATGGATGCAACGCCGAACCACAACGAGGACAACACTTTGCGTGCCATGCCCCTAAGTAGGAATCACATGAAGAGCAATACATGGTCTGTTTCGCCAAATGTTAAAGCCGCTACGAGCTAATTATGCGCAATAACCTGTAAAAAAGATAGTCCGCGCCTCTGACCACGCCCATAACGGCATCGAGCATCGGGAGAGGGGGTCAATCGATCCGGACGGTTGGGCGCCCCTCCGCCCTTGAACCCATTCAATGGCCGGGCACGATTTGCTCGATTTTGACTCTCGCGCTGCCCTTGTCGGCATAGCCGAGCTTCCCGGCCGCAGCATAAGAGAGGTCTATGATCCGCCCGTGCAGGAAGGGACCACGGTCATTGACCCGCACTACGACCGAGCGGCCATTTTCGAGCGAAGTAACCCGTACGTAGCTGGGAATCGGCAACGTAGGATGCGCAGCGGTCATGGCATACATGTTGTATTTTTCGCCACTGGCAGTGGACTTGCCGTGAAAACGGCGGCCATACCAACTTGCCACGCCGCTCTGCCGAAAAGGTTCCACCCGGGTGCGAGGGGTATATGTTTTACCGTTTACGGTATAGGGCCTGTTTTTGCTGGCATGGAGAGGCTCTACGCGCGGGGTGGCATCAGGAATTCTCGACAGATCCCTTGACGAAGCCCGACCGGGGCCATCGTCCTTGTAGTACCCCCCGTCACGCTTTTGAGGTGTGCAAGCGGCCAGTATCGAAACCGCAACGAGCACCCCCAAGGCACGCAGTATCCGGTTTCCGATGCGCATCGTAGCGCCTCCCCCTTAACGCTCGTTCCGGCTGATTCCCATTAGGATACCAATACCCAGGCAGAGTGTCACGACTGCGGTTCCGCCATAACTGATAAACGGCAAGGGCACACCCACGACCGGCAGAATGCCGCTAACCATTCCGATGTTCACGAACAGGTAAGTGAAAAAGACCATCGTCGTCGAACTAGCCAGCAACTTTGCTCCCAAGGTCGGTGCGAGGGCGGCAATCATAAAGCCGCGCGCCAGCAACGCCATGTACAGCCCCAACAGGACAAGCACCCCGACAAGACCGAATTCCTCGGAAAGTACGGCAAACACGAAGTCGGTATGCCGCTCAGGGAGGAAAGCCAGGTGCGTTTGCGTCCCCTGCTTCCAACCCTTGCCAACAAAGCCACCCGAACCAATAGCAATGGTCGACTGGATGGTGTGAAAACCCTTGCCGAGAGGGTCACGATCCGGATCGAGTTGTGTGCAGACGCGTTCTTTCTGGTAAGTCTTTAAACCAGGCCACTCTATCTCCGGCTGACACCACTCCTCTCCATAGGTGCCAATGGCAACGATGACAAACACGCCAGCCAGGGCGACCGGCACGATCAGCTTCCAAGGCAGACCAGCGAAAAAAATCACGAAAAGCCCTGAGGAACACACCAGGATGGCAGTGCCCAAGTCAGGCTGTTTGGCGATCAGGAATACCGGTCCGGCCAGCAGAATCGCCGCGACCAGGAATGCAAACCAGGAGATGGAGCGTTCGCGTTTCTGGAAAAACCATGCCAAAATCAATGGCATGGCGATCTTCATGATTTCGGAGGGTTGGATGCGGACGGTTGAACCGATTTCCAACCAGCGTTGCGCGCCCTTGGAAACGGATCCGAACAGATGAACCGCGACCAGCAAGGCAATACCGATGATATAAAATACCGGTGCCAGGAACAGCAGGCGGCGGGTCGGGACGATGGCGACGATCCACATCCCGAACAGCGACAGGGAGATAAACATCACCTGCTTCATAAATAAATCGGGCGCAGCGCTTGCAATAATTACAGCAGCATAAACCAGCAAGAGGCCAAGGATCAACAGCAGCGGCAAATCAAGCGGACGAACCAATGCCGAAAGCAATTGCGAAACATGAAAACGGCGACGGTGAGCCACTAGGTTTCCCCCTCCCGTCTGGCACGCACCCCATTACCCCGATCATTGCTTCCCTCTTCTTCGGATTCAGCATCGGTGTCTTCGGGCGCGGGTTCGTCAGCGTGCTTCTTGAGGAGAAAGGCATCGATCACCAGCCGTGCGATTGGCGCAGCGGATACTGCGCCGAAACCACCGTTTTCCACCATGACCGCGAGCGCGATTTTCGGCTCTTCAACCGGTGCGTAGGCGATGAACCATGAATGGTCGCGCTTGCGCTCATCGCTCTTGTTATATTGCCCGCCTTTTAGCGAATACACCTGGGCAGTGCCGGTCTTGCCGGCAGCACGGTATGGCGCTCCGGCAAAGGCCCGCGTCGCGGTTCCGAAACGGGTGACATCTGCCAGCGCCGCCTGCACTGCGGCCATGAATTCCGGCTTGCTATCAATTTCTTTTACCTGTTCGGGCGGAGGCTCCTGCCGCTGCCCATGACTATCCAAGACCGCACGGAGCACACGGGGCCGCATCCGCTTGCCATCATTGGCAATGGTCGCTATCGCCGAGGCCATCTGGACGGGAGTATAAGCGTTGTACCCTTGGCCGATGCCTACTGAGATCGTCTCACCCCCATACCATTTCTGGTATCGTGGCCCCTGGCTTTTGAAACGTTTGCGCTTCCAGGCCGTTGAAGGCAGCACGCCTTCCTTTTCGTCAGGGATGTCGATTCCGGTGTGCGAACCCAGTCCGAATTGACCGATGAAATTGGCAATGGTATCGATGCCCAAGTCGTTGGCCAGTACGTAGTAAAAGGTGTTGCACGAGACGACAATGGATTTGTGTATATCGACCGAGCCATGCCCGCCTTTCTTGTCGTCCTTGAAGTAGTGGCCGGCATATGAGAAGCCGCCTGGGTCACCCATCTTGTATGTGAGCGTACGTTTACCCGTGTTCAGGCCGGTCAGGGCCATGAAGGGTTTGATGGTGGAACCTGGTGGATAGGCACTGGCAACAGCACGGTTAAGTAGCGGTTTGTTTTCCGAGGTATTGAGCATTTTCCAGTCCGCACTGGAAATACCATCAACGAACAGATTGGGATCAAACGTCGGCATCGACACCAGCGCAAGCACTTCGCCAGTCGATGGGTCGATAGCGACCAACCCGCCGCGCCGTTCGCCAAAAGCGGTTTCAGCGACTTTCTGCAATTCAATGTCGATGGACAGTTCGATGTCGTTTCCTGGAACTGCCGGGTCAACCTTTAAGCTTCGCATCACTTTGCCGCCAGCAGTGATTTCGACATGCTCAAGCCCGGTAACCCCATGAAGGACACCCTCGTAGGATTTCTCCACGCCGTTCTTGCCGATGTGCATGCTGCCACGATAGTTGGCGGTTTCGTCGCGCGCCTCGATTTCCTCGGCATCATGGTCGCTGATGCGGCTGATGTAACCGATGAGGTGCGAACCCAAAGAACCGTTTGGATAGTCACGGAACAGCCGCGCCTGCACATCGACGCCAATGAAACGGTAACGTTGCCCCATGAAGCGCGCAACTTCCTCATCGCTCAAGCGGGTGCGGATTGGCGCGCTGTCCAGGCGACGATTGTCCCGAAGGAAGTTGTAGAAACGTTGCCGATCTTTTTGTTCGATGGCGATGAATTCGGAGAGTCCATCTATCGTCTTTTCCAGATTGGAAACGAGCGAAGGCGTGATTTCCAGAGTGTAGGCAACGAAATTCCGCGCCAGCGTCTCGCCGTTGCGGTCGACGATGTTTCCACGCTGAGGCACGATTGGCAGCATGGAAATACGGTTGCCTTCTGCAAGGTCAAGGTAATGACTGTGACTTTTTACTTGCAGGGAATAAAGCCGCAGCGCCAGGAGGATACAGCCGATGATCACGAACAGGATAGCCGCGAGCAAACGTATGTAGAAACGTCCTACATTTTCGTCAGGCTCGTTGAAGGTTTTCATCCAGGCTCCAACGTTCAGATTGGCCGGTTTTCATCCCGGTCGATTGGCTGAAACTGCGGTAGCAGCAACAGATACGTGAGCGGTAACCATAGCGCCGCGCCAACGATACTGGAGAGGAAATAATCCCATTCTGGGAAAACCTCTCCGGCAAACACCCGCACACCGACCATCAACGCTTGCGCCACCAGAAGCATGGGCAGCACATGCAGCGCCTGCAACAGTGATGGGAACCACATGATCCGCCGTGCCAAGCTATTGGCAATGAAAGCCAGTACCACGTAAGCCAGGGCATGCTCGCCCATTGCCGCGCTCTTGCCGATATCGACCAATATGCCAAGAAAGAAGCCCACGCCCATGCCAATATACAGGGGTTCGCGGATGCACCAGAAAACCAGCACCAGCGCGGTCCAGTCCGGAATGCCAGGATGGTAGCCGAAATGAACGTAATTCAGCACGAGTCCAAGTAAAAGGCTCGCGTACACAAACCACGGTTTGGCTGGTCTCAGGAGGCGATTGGATCGATTGGATAATTGCATGGTTAATTCCCACCTTTGAGCTGACGCTCAACCTTCGGCGAAACCGAAGGAAGTGGCAGTGGATCGCCGGTCTCAGGTCTGGGTGGCGGGGGAGGCAATTCTGATCGCCCCAGTACCAGCACCCTGAGACTCCTTTCGACCCCCCCCAGTGGGCGACAAGTAATACGGGCGAAAGCGCCAGCTTCACGATCGACGCTCTCAACCTCGGCCACAGGCAAACCAGGCAGAAAGATACCGTCAAGCCCCGAAGTCACCAGGCGATCATTGGGCTGGATATCCGCATTGGCAAGCACGAAGCGCAATTCGAGCGACCCCGGGCCGATGTCCGACTGAACCGCCTGCTGCCATCGTCTGGAGACTTCACTCAATGTACGCAACCCCTGCCCGGATCCAAACATCACCCCGCGCAGGCCATTACGCACGATCTGCACCGGCACCGCCTGGTTACGATCCGTGATGAGGGTCACTTCGGACTGGGTCGGATAAACCCGCGTCACCTGCCCAAGCAGGCCATCAGCATCGACTACTGCGAGGCCGTGGGCAATGCCTGCCTTTTTACCCTGGTCGAGAATGACCTTGCGGGATGACGAATCGGGCACGTTATAGAGCACCTCTGCCGTGATGCTTTTGACCGGCGTTCTCTTGCGCATGCCAAGAAGGTTGCGCAGGCTCTCATTTTCCCGTTCGAGTCCATCAAAACGCAGCAGCCGTTCAGCGCCGTTAAGCTGGTGTTGGCGCAATTTTACGTTTTCCTCCTGCAAATCCGCCAGATTGGAAAAATGCTCCGTGGCATTGCCCAGCAGCTTGAACGGTTCGGACGCAACCGTGTTTATAGGCGAAATGGCCGTGTGCAGGTATTCACGCAAAAAATCCATGTAGCGAAAACGCAGGTCAGCCACCAGTATCACCACACAGATTGTGGCGTAACCCAGTAAGCGAACTTTCGCTGACACACCGCGCCTGAAAACGGGGTGTGTTTGAAATTCAGAGCCAGGCATCCAACAGTTTCCGGGCGATAGCGGTTAACGGTTATTCGAGATTGGCGCGTCCAGCTATCGACATTTATTTATTA
This sequence comes from Betaproteobacteria bacterium, assembly GCA_009779355.1. Classification (GTDB taxonomy): domain Bacteria; phylum Pseudomonadota; class Gammaproteobacteria; order Burkholderiales; family Rhodocyclaceae; genus WRNU01. The sequence continues at coordinate 9,620 of WREK01000069.1, forward strand.
GTCCGATGTAAATATAGAAGCTAACTTGTCCATCCTGTCGAGCGCCATGCCGCAACCACGCGCCACACAGGTCAATGGCTCCTCGGCGACGATCACCGGCAAGCCGGTTTCTTCCATCAACAGACGGTCAAGATCACGCAACAAAGCTCCTCCGCCGGTCAGTACCAGGCCGCGATCAGCAATGTCCGCCCCCAATTCGGGGGGCGTTTCTTCGAGAGCGATTTTGACCGAGGAGACGATTTGATTGATTGGTTCGGTGAGTGCTTCAAGAATCTCGTTGGATGAAATCGTGAAGCTGCGTGGAATGCCTTCGGCAAGATTGCGGCCCTTGACTTCCAGTTCGCGCACTTCCGAACCAGGAAAGGCAGAACCAATTTCTTTCTTGATGTTTTCCGCAGTCGTGTCGCCGATCAGCATACCGTAATTGCGGCGGATGTAATTGACGATGGACTCATCGAACTTGTCGCCACCAACCCGCACGCTGCCCCGATAAACCATGCCGCCCAGCGAAATGACACCGACCTCGGTCGTGCCGCCGCCGATATCAACCACCATCGAGCCGAGCGCGTCCGAAACCGGCAGGCCCGAACCAATTGCCGCAGCCATTGGCTCTTCGATCAGGTAAACCTGCGAAGCGCCCGCAGCCAACGCGGCATCGCGGATGGCACGGCGCTCGACCTGAGTCGAACCGCAAGGCACGCAAATGATGATTCGGGGACTTGGCGAAAGCAGCTTGGAATCATGCACCCGTTTGATGAACTGCTTGATCATCTGCTCGGTGACTTCAAAATCGGCAATTACGCCATCTTTCATCGGGCGGATGGCTTCGATGTTTTTAGGGGTCTTGCCGAGCATTTGCTTGGCTTCGTGCCCGACCGCCTGGATGATACGCTTGGAATTAGGGCCACCCTCGACGCGGATGGCCACAACCGATGGCTCATCGAGGACGACACCCTTGCCACGGACATAAATCAGAGTGTTGGCCGTACCAAGGTCGATCGCGAGATCACTGGAAAAATAAGAACGCAGCAAACCGAACATAAGAATCTCAAACCTGTTGGTGGTTTCGTTCCGCGCACATGCGCGCCCGAGAAAAGCATAAGAGCGGGTATGATACTCTACAACTCTTCACAAATTTAGTAGGTATTCCTCACATGCCACTCTCCAACAAACAAGTCCAGCACCTTGCACGTCTTGCCCGCCTGTCTGTGACAGATGACAACGTTGATATTACACGCAAACAGCTTGATAGCATATTTGTATTGATAACGCAAATGCAGGCTGCCGACACCACAGGCATCGAGCCAATGAGCCATCCCCAGGAACTGGCTGACCGCCTGCGCGAAGATGCTGTTACGGAAACCGACTGCCGCACCACGTTTCAAGCCATTGCCCCTCAAGCCGAGGACGGACTCTACCTTGTTCCCAAGGTCATTGAATAGCAAATTAGATCCCATTGCCGGTTTTATTTCTTTCTTTTCACTACCCCGCGCCATGATCTCCGAACCACTTTTCGAAGCACCTGTTTCCACTCTGCGCCGCGCGCTGGACAAAAAAACAATTTCCAGCGTCGAACTCGCCAGCCTTTTCCTTGGCCGGATCGATGCGTTCAACCCGGGTCTGAATGCCTTCATCACCGTTGACCGCGAACGGACGCTTGCCGAGGCGCAGGCGGCGGACGCGCGCATCGCCCGCAATGAGGCTGGATCGCTTACCGGCATTCCGCTTGCCCACAAGGACGTGTTTTGCACCGAGGGCATACTGACCACCTGCGCATCCAGGATGTTGTCCAATTTCGTCAGCCCCTACGACGGCCATGTGGTCAGCCTGCTGAAACAGGCTGGCGCAGTAAGCCTGGGCAAGACCAACATGGACGAATGCGCGATGGGTTCGTCGAGCGAAACCTCCTATTACGGCCCGGTGAAAAATCCGTGGAACCCCGGCCA
>WREK01000070.1 GCA_009779355.1 Betaproteobacteria bacterium
CTGGATTGTTTCGTCGCTTTGATCCTCGCAATGACTGAGCAGGAAAGTCAATGGATTCAACCAATACCGTCATTGCAAGCGAAGCGAAGCAATCCAGTGTTGGGGTTATGCAGGGGCTCCTTAAAATGAAGGGGTGATGCAATGAAAAATGATGTAGAGATAGGTTTTAGATTTTGGGCGGCTACAGTTCCACCAAAAGAAATATCTATACGGACTGGTATTGAGGCAGACGTTTGTTTTATAAAAGGTGAACGAAATAGCAAATTAGTTTTACCTAGAGAGAATCTATGGGCGATACGAACTCACGTGGAGTCAGACTATGTTGAGGATCACTGGTGTGATTTGGAAAGGATGTTAGGCAGCAAAAAGGAAATTCTTAAAGAGATCGCGCAGACTGGTGTGGCGAAAATTACGATAATTATTAATAGTTCGTTGCGCATTCCTCCGATAGCCATTCCCCCAGAAATGTCAGCGTTTGCAGCTTTCTTAAACATTGAAATTGAAATTGCTCATTTTTCTTCGTGGGACATCTTTGTGGACAAAGATTGCAGCTTACTAGTATGCCGGCTCTTGCCAGCAAGCGTAGCTCGAAGTGAATTGTAGGACGGATAAGGCCGAAGGCCGCCATCCGCCGGGCGTATCACTCTGACGCGCAGCGTCACATTTCCTCATTTCATCTTGCGATGCTCTCGCATCGGTCGGCACGACCGTCGGAGGGCGCCGCTTCGCGGCTTGTCCGACCTACGCCACCATTGGATCTGCATGCCAGGAATGGCGGCCAACCCGCCGCCGGATGATGGCCAAGCTCTCTTCAGATGTGGGAGCTATATTCCGTGCTGCCGCTTCACAGCATCATGACAAACAGGTGCAATCGCCCTGCCCCTACGGGGGGTTGGTTCGCCCGCTTATGGGGGAGCGGAGTTATAGATTGGGGTGCCGCGAAGCAAGCCCAAACGTGCAGGGGCAAAGGGATGACGTGGATGCGGGGGTTCGCGGACTCACCGGTGCGTGGCCTGCACCGGCTCATCCACTTGCGCTTAGTTCACCTCAAAACTGCTGGTGGAAAGCTCCGCGTAATAGCGCCCCGAAACAGCGGTAAACCTCAGCACACAATAATCCGGGTCTGTTACCCCTTCGCGGTAATAGAGCGTGTCGCCTTCACGCCAGATCATTTCCTTCGTTGCCGCGTCTTCACACACTTCCATGCTGCCCTGTAGCATCACGCCCCGGAAAGTGTCGCGGTCGAAAAAATAGATGCATGCCTTTGGGTTGGCGCGAAATTGCGCCACGCGCATGCTGGACGTATTGGTGGTGAACCAGAAGGTCTTGATGCCGTCACGCTTGCGCGGTTCGAGCATGGCCTTGATGTTAGGAAAACCATCCTGGCCGACGGATCCAACGATCGACACATTCCGGCTGTCGATCAGTTCGTTGATCATTTGAGTTGTCACCTGCATTTCACTTCTCTCCTTTTTCACTCCCGGTTACATTTTCGTCTGCCGTCCCTGAAGCGGCAGGTGGGAACTGCTGCGCCGCCGACGAAACCGCAGCATTCCCACCTTCCTGATTGACGAATGGGACAGTCGGCACACGGGTAAAATTGAGTGTTTCCCCCAAAAGACGCTCTTCATCGACACCCTCGACTTGCCAGTGTGCGCTGCCGAATTCGATCTGCGTGGGACGGATCGGAAAGCCAAGCGAGGCAGAATCGCCACTGAACGCATATTCAAGCTGGACATGATGGACGCCACGCGGCAGGGCAATGTAATTTTCCCCCCCGACACGCAACACTGGTCGCATTTCGCCGTTGACACGCGCACTGCGCAGGGTCAAACGCTCATCTGGCTCAGGCAGCGCCAGCGAGGTTGCTGCCTCGACATGCGCCACAAACACAGCTTTCAATTGCGACGCATCGGCATTGAGGCGAACCTTGGGCACATCCGCACAAAACGGCGAGCACTGTACGGCGCCTTCATACTGTAATTCCCAATTCTGGGAGAATTTCATGCTGCCGCCCTGCCGCGCGACGTCCAGCTTCAACTCCCCTGGCCAAGCGCAGAAGGCGCGATCATGCACACCCGCCACCTCTGGGCAGAGCCAGGCTTCTTGCCCGTGCAGCACCCAGCCTTTCCACGATTTCAAGGATTCCGGAATTTCGCTGTCACCGGCAGCCAGCGCAGCCCCACTCCACAAAACCGACACCAGCATCACAGTTCGAACCGCGCCAAACCATGTTTTTCTCAAAAAATAATCCTTCCCCATTTCCAGTCTCATCCGATACAGGCAATCTGGATATAGTAGCGCAATCCCACTTTCTTACGCCGCAGGCAGAACCACCATGGAAGCGTGGTACGATTTGGCGAACGTTCAACCAAGCAAACGAACAGTTTGCGAAACCCGACAAGGCCCGACTATGCTCTACGTTGACATCAAAGTGCCAGACATCGGTGACTTTACCGACGTACCCATCATCGATATCTTCGTCAAGCCAGGCGACACCATTGCGGTAGATGACGCCATCTGTACGCTGGAATCCGACAAGGCCACGATGGATGTGCCTGCCACGGCAGCAGGCGTGGTCAAAGAAGTGCTGCGCAAAGTCGGAGACCGGGTTTCCGAAGGCAGCCTGTTGGTTCGCATTGAACACGCATCGGACACGGCCTCCGGCGCCCTTGACAAAAAAAACCAACCCGACGCACCAACCAGTGCCTCGGCCCCTGATACTACCGAAGTCGGCCTCGAATGCGACCTGCTCGTACTCGGAGGGGGACCCGGCGGCTATTCCGCTGCCTTCCGCGCCGCCGACCTGGGCTTGAAGGCCATCCTTGTTGAGCGCTATCCCACCCTTGGCGGGGTCTGCCTCAACGTCGGCTGCATCCCCTCCAAGGCGCTGCTGCATGTTACCGCCGTCATTGAAGAAGCCGAACACCTCGAAGCCTGCGGTGTTCGCTTCGCCGCCCCTCAACTCGAACTCGACAAGCTGCGTGCCCACAAAAACGGCATTGTCAAAAAACTCACCGACGGCCTCGCAGGCATGGCAAAAGGCCGTAAGGTGCAGCATCTGCAAGGCGAGGGCCGGTTCGTCGGCCCGCACCGGCTCGAAGTCACTGCCGCTGGCGGCGAAACCGTGACCGTAAAATTCACCCAGGCCATCATCGCCGCCGGGTCACACGCCGTAAAACTGCCCTTCATGCCAGCAGACGCACGCGTCATCGACTCCACCGGCGCGCTCGCGCTCACCGCCATCCCCAAGAAAATGCTCGTCATCGGTGGCGGCATCATCGGGCTGGAAATGGCTACCGTCTACAGCACCCTGGGTGCGCGTGTCACCGTGGTGGAACTCAGCGATGGCCTCATGCCCGGTACGGATCGTGACCTCGTGAAAGCCTGGGAAAAGAAGAACGCCCACCGGTTCGACCGCATCCTGCTCAACACCGGCGTCACCGGCGCAAATGCCACAGAGACAGGCATTGGAATCACCACCACTACCGGCGAAAAGGAAACCTACGACCTCGTGCTCGTCTCGGTAGGCCGCGCGCCCAACGGCAAAACGGTTTCTGCCGAAAAAGCGGGCGTACTCGTCACCGAACGCGGCTTTATCACCGTCGACCGCCAGCAACGCACCAACGTCCCACACATCTTCGCCATTGGCGACATCACCGGCAACCCGATGCTTGCGCACAAAGCCGTGCACGAAGGCCACGTTGCCGCCGAAGCCGCTACGGGCCTGAAAGCCGCATTTGATGCCCTGCAAATTCCCAGTGTCGCCTACACCCACCCCGAAATCGCCTGGGCAGGCCAAACCGAAGAGACCCTGAAAGCGGATGGCCGGGCGTTCAAAAAAGCCGTTTTTCCTTGGGCCGCGAGTGGGCGCGCCATTGCCAACGGCGCGGAAGAAGGCTTTACGAAACTCCTGTTCGACACTGAAACCCACCGCATCCTTGGCGGCGCCATCGTCGGCACGCACGCGGGCGACTTGATCGGGGAAATCTGCCTTGCCATCGAAATGGGCGCAAATGCAACCGACATCGCCAAAACCATCCACCCGCACCCAACTTTGTGTGAATCCATCGGCATGGCGGCAGAAGTCGCAGAAGGAAGTTGCACGGATTTACCAGCAGCGAGGAAAAAGGCGTAGAGGCAGCGGCTTACCCGCTCACACCCACGTATCGACCACCCCGGCCAGACTTTCACAGATACCGCTGAAGAAACCGAAAGCTAACGCATGTAGTCAAGCACGCTCTGGCAGTCTTCCTCGCGTCCAGTGATACGGCTGAAGAGAGCCAGCCGTCCGCGTACGAAATCGTCGGACAATTTTTCATTCGCGCAGTAATCGCGCAGACTCATCGCATGCACCATGTTTTGCGCCGCAGCAACCGTATCTGCCAGTGCGGGGAAGGGGTAGCCGGAAGTATCGCGCCCACCTTTCCCAGACGACGCATCAGGTGCTTGCGCCTTATCCGGTTCGGCTACGGAAGCGGCATCACCCTCAGGCGGCGCCGTGCCGGGTGTTGGCTGCCCCAAGCCCAAGCCAGATATGAAAATCAGCAGGAAGGCAGGAAAAATGCGGGAAAACATCGCGTCGCCCCTGTGTCCCAAAATTCAGACCGGACACAATCTCCGTGATGAAAAAGACACCCGCACGATATGCCAGATATCAGTCCACCGAAATCCGCACCCGTTGCCCGAATGTGATCTTTTCCCCTGATTCCAGATGAAAAAGTTCAATGCCAATGATTAAGGATGGTCAGACTGCTGACAAAGCTCGGCAAAGATGAAGAACAGTCGTGTGGGTAAGCGATGTTGGCGCCATCCGGCAGTTGCATATTTCGATGCGAAGCATCGCAAATCAGGAGCCTCCCTCGTGAGGGAAGTGCCGCTCGCCGAAGGCGGGTGGCGGAGGGAGTAGCGAGGGTTCCGGTTGTCAGGCTGTAACGATTGAGCACATTCAAACGTTGCTAACTCCCTCCGTCACGCCTGCGGCGTGCCACCTCCCTCACGAGGGAGGCTTTGTCAGCAGTCTGACCATCCTTAAGGATGTTGGTATCGCGAAAGAAAAATCGAGAAAGTAAAGATTTTCTCAATGACAACCCCTATCTACTATGCTAAAACTGGACACAGTTATGGAGCAGGGAAAAAACGCTTGTTATGCTATATGCATTTATCACCATTAGGTTACGCCCCTTATATATGTTAAACGCATATCCTGAAACTCTCCGATGAAATACCGGCTACCGATTCTCATTTGCGTCCTGTTGCTTACTGCGGTCGGCGTTTTTTGGATTCAATCCCAGATAGAGTCGGCAGGGCCGTCCGTCACCAAGACAGACTGCGACAGAGTAAGGCAATGCCTCAGAGCCGAACGCGCATGGCCACCTGGCATGGAGTCCTGCCCCAAAATATTGGTTCCGGAGACAATCAGAAGCCGTGCCAAAAATGGTAAATGGGGCTATTCGATGAGTCTTGGAGAATGCAGCAAGGGTTCGATCATTTCACCACAATTCGATGTCGCAGAGAAATTCGGGTACAACGGACTGGCAAAGGTCAGTCGAAATGGCAAATGGGGTTATGTCAACCTCAAGGGCGAAGAAGTCATTCCGTTGCATTTCGATGAGGTGAAAGATTTCGATTTCGGTCTGGTTCCCGTCAGATTGAACGACAAATGGGGCTACTTCAATGCCCAAGGCCAGATCGCGGTTCCCATCAACTTCGACGCTGTATCGGGCGTCTGGCGAAATGAACTTTCAGCAGTACAGCTCCAAGGGAAATGGGGCTACGTCAACCCTCGCGGCGAAACAGTCATCAAACCCAGTTTTGACAAGGTAACAGAGTTTCGGAATGGGATGGCAAAAATCGAAATAGACGAAAGATGGGGCTCGATCAATACCGCTGGCGATGTCATCATTGCGCCGACTTTCGATGCTATTTTTTCGACTGCCGATTCCCGGCTGTTATTGGTTGCCCTCGACCAGAAATATGGTTATTTCGACAACAAAGGTAAGGAAATCATCCCCACCCTCCTCGTCAAACCGGTCAAGGCAAGATATAACAGCGGGGGCGTTCAGGTCGTCCTCAACACAGCAGCGCTGACACCGGTCATGGATGCCACTGCCCCCAGCGCTACCCCCGATGTACTCTTAAATGCATGGTATTTTCTCGATTCGCCCAATGAAAAATTGCGTTTCGATAAAAACGGTAAAGCGCAACTCTGGCGCAACGGGGAATGGTTCTATATCAGCCAAAAGGGCATGCTGCTGAAAAAATAGCCCTTTGCCGCCTGTCACTTTCTCACCATCGTCCGCCTCAATTTTGGCGGACGTTCTTTTTCAGGCCCGGTTTTTTTCGGCACGGGCAAACCTGCCAGACGGCAGGCATCGGCTTCCGGCATTTCCAGCCACATGCCGCGCTTAAGCCTGGGCGGCAGTTCGACCGTGCCATAGCGCACCCGTATCAAGCGGCTCACGGTGAAACCGACGGCCTCGAACATGCGGCGCACTTCGCGATTACGGCCTTCCGGGAGGACGGCCCTGTACCAGCGGTTTACGCCCTCCCCTCCTTCGGTACGCAGGGAGCTGAAACGGGCGGGGCCGTCTTTGAGCACGACGCCTTCGGTGAGCGTCCGGAACTGTTCGTCACCCAACTCGCCCAGGAGCCTCACCGCGTATTCACGCTCGACCTCGTAACGCGGATGCATCATCCGGTTGGCAAGGTTGCCATCGTCCGTAAAGAGCAGCAGCCCGGAAGTGTTGTAATCCAGCCGCCCAATGGCGAGCCAGCGCCCGCGCCGCAGGGCGGGCAGGCGCTCGAATACCGAAGGACGGCCTTCCGGATCGTTCCGTGAGACGATTTCGCCCTCGGGCTTGTGGTAGACCAGCACCCTCGGCGCACGCTGCGCACCGAAGCGCAGATGGAGCAGGCGGCCATTGAGCTTTACCCGGTCGCCAGGACCGATTTTCTGGCCGAGGCTGGCTGGCTGGTCATTGACCAGAACGCGGCCTTCACCTACCCATTCCTCGATCTGGCGGCGCGAAGCCACGCCTGCGCTGGCAAGCACCTTTTGCAGCCGCTCCGGTTCAATGTCACTGCCGCGCGGGGATCGTGCGCCATGACGGGTAGCACGCCCGCGCCCGCCCGTACCATCATCCGGCCTGCCCGGCTCCAAGCCCCAATCGTCATGACGTGTGACTCTACTTTTGGTCGGTGGCCGCAAGGGCGACCGCTTCTGTATCCGTGGTGTCGACAAGTTCCATCATCCTTTCAATTTCGGGCAAGGCAGGCAATTCGGTCAGGCTGCGCAGGCCCATGTCGTCAAGAAAACGCCTAGTGGTAGCGAAAAGCGCCGGACGGCCCGGTGTGTCGCGATGCCCTACGACATCGACCCAGCCACGCGATTCCAATGTCTTGAGCACGTTGGGTGAGACGGCCACGCCGCGAATCTCCTCGATGCCGCCCCGTGTGACCGGCTGGCGATACGCGATGATTGCCAGCGTTTCCATAACCGCCCTTGAATAACGCGGCGGTTTTTCGTTCTTCAACCTATCCAGGTAGGGTTGAAATTCGATCCGCGTCTGAAAGCGCCAGCCACTGCCCGTTTGTGCGAGTTCCACGCCCCGCCCCGCCGTTTCCCAATCCGCGCGCAGTTCGTCGAGCAAGCGACGCACGATGTCGGAACCGGGGTCTTGCTCGAACAACTGCCGAAGGGTACCCACGGGCAGCGGTACAGCGCTGGCAAAAAGCGCCACTTCGAGGACTCGCTTGATATCCGCCGGAGTGTTCAACTCCGCCGCCATCACGGGCACACCGGCGGAGGTGAAAATGGAAAAATCCTCCCCCTCCACGATGATTTCCTCGTCCGGCGAATTGCCCTCTTCCTGATCGGGAGCGTTTTCTTCAGTGTTCAATGTCACTATCGGCCAACTTTACGTAAATCGGAGCGAACGCTTCGTTCTGGGTGACGACTATCAGGGTTTCCTTGACCAGTTCCAGCATGGCGAGAAAACTCACCACCAGTCCGGCTGGCCCTTTTTCCAAGTCGAACAGCGTATCGAAAACGACGAATGCGCTGCCATGCAGTTTTCTCAGGATGAGCGTCATGTGTTCGCGCACCGACAGTTTTTCGCGCTCTACCCGGTGATGCTGCACGAGCCGTGCCCGCTTCATCAGCCGCAACCAGGCCAGTTGTAAATCATGGAGACTCACTTCCGGCATGCGTTCGACAATTTTTTCCGTTACGAACACGCCCACCTGTTCAAAATCCCGTCCCGCCCTGGGCAAAGCATCGAGGCGGGCCGCAGCGAGCCTGGTCTGTTCGTATTCAAGCAACCTGCGCACCAGTTCGGCCCTGGGGTCGATCTCAATGGCCTCCTCCCGCGGCGGGCGCGGCAGCAGCATGCGCGACTTGATTTCCAGCAGCATCGCCGCCATCAGCAAATACTCCGCCGCCAGTTCCAGGTTGCTTGCGCGCATCGCCTCCACATATTCGAGATACTGCACGGTAAGCGGGGCCATCGGGATATCGAGCACATCGATGTTGGCGCGGCGGATCAGGTAGAGCAGCAGGTCGAGTGGCCCCTCAAAGGCTTCCAGGAACACACGCAACGCATCGGGCGGGATGTACAAATCCTTGGGCAATTCCAGCATCGGTTCGCCATAGAGGCGGGCCAACGCATCGTTCGCGGCCTCGCCTGCCCCGTGAGGGGACGGGCGTATTTCTTCCACCAGGTTCTGACTTTCCATCATCGTAAAACTGATTTCGGTTTGAAACCCCGCCCTTCAGGGCGGAAAGACGAACCTCGGCCCGAAGTGGCGGGGTTTCGGCGAGTCTTTGGAAGGGGTACAAACCCCTTCCAAAAGTTTGTTAAACCGGCCTGAAAGCCGGTTCTGAATAGTTGTTGGACGTCTCAATGCCCGAACATCCTCATCAACCCCGATAAAAATCCGTTCAACAACGGTCCAAGGATGGTACCAAGCGCACCTGTCGCAACCAGGACGAGCAAAATGGGGAAACCGAAAGGTTCGATGCGCGCATATTTCCAGGCCAAGTGGTTCGGCAGCAAACTGAATGTGATACGCCCGCCGTCAAGCGGCGGTATCGGCAACAGGTTCAGGAAGAGCAGCGCACCATTGATGATCATCCCGGCTTTAGCTACCAAAACATAGGGTAACGGCGCTTTTCTCGCAATGAACGCATAGATCATCGCCCAGATCACCGCCATAGCCAGATTAGCAAGGGGTCCCGCCGCCGCCACCCAGAGCATGTCCGCCTTGGGGTTACGCAGGCGGTTGAAATTGACCGGAACCGGTTTTGCCCAACCAAACGTCCACGGGTTGCCCGTCATGCTGGAGAACACAAAAATGCACAGAGGCACAAGTACCGTGCCTACCGGATCGATATGGCGAAACGGGTCGAGCGAGATGCGCCCTGCCTGCTCGGCGGTCGTGTCACCGAAATAACGCGCCACATATCCGTGAGCCGCTTCATGCACGGTGATTGCCAGCAGCACCGGCAGAGCCCAAATCAAAACGTTTCTAATGATTTCGGCATCAAACATTCCGTTCTCTTTTCCATTTTCTTCTCAACCACCGGCAAATCCAAAAAGATCCAGGCTGCCACGCCCCATCCGCAGTAATTCCGGTGCACCATTCGAGAGGTCGATCACCGTCGTCGCTTCGGGACGGCACGCCCCTGCCTCGATGACCAGATCAATCTCCTTTTCCAGCCGCTCACGGATTTCCCACGCATCCGTGAGGGGCGTTTCCTCACCCGGCAACAGCAGGGTCGAAGACAACAACGGCTCACCCAGTTCTTCCAGCAACGCCCCCACAACCGGATGCTCCGGCACACGGATTCCGATTGTCTTACGCTTTGGATGCAGCATCCGGCGCGGCAATTCGCGCGTGGCTTCGAGAATGAACGTGTATGGCCCCGGCGTGCTCGCCTTCAGCATCCGGTATTGCACATTGGCGACGTGGGCGAATGTAGCGATTTCCGACAAATCACGACACAACAGCGTGAAATGGTGCCGTGCATCCACTCCGCGCAAATGGCGAATGCGGTCGAGCAGCGCCGCATCTCCTAAGCGGCCGGCCAACGCATAGGCTGAATCCGTCGGGAACGCAACCAGCCCCCCCTCTCGGATAATGTTCGCCGCCTGCCGAACCAATCTTGGTTGAGGGGATTCGGGAAAGAGAGAAAAAAACTGAGCCATATCTCTCAGACCAAGCGATGCCACACCGGCTCTAAGTCCGGGGGCAACGGGTTGCAGCGCCCGATATCCACCAGGCTTTCGCTTTCCCCATGAAAATCCGACCCTACCGACGCCAGCAAGCCGTACCGCCGGGCGAGCGTGGCGAAACGTTGCACCTCTTCCGGGCTGTGCGTCCCGGCCATCACCTCCACGCCCTCGCCTCCGGCCGCCACGAAGATATCGATAAGATTGTCGAACGCCGCCTTTGAGAGTTGTTTGCAATACCGCGCCGGGTGCGCCATGACCGCGATGCCGCCCGCGCCCCGTATCCAGTCCACCACTTCTTCCAGCTCAGCCCAACGGTGCGGGATAAAACCAGGTTTGCCATGCGCGAGATAGTGTTTGAACACCGTTGGCATATCCGGCATGATCCCGCTTGCCACCATATGCCGGGCAAAATGCGCCCGGCCGATCATCGCCTGGTTGCGCGCAAAGCGTTGCGCCCCTGAAAGCATCCCGCCCAGCCCCACCCGCGCCAGCGCGTCCGCCATGCGCTGCGCCCGTTCCGCGCGCCCCGCATGAACCCGTTCGAGGCTCGACTTGAGCGCCGGGTTTTCCGGGTCGATACCCAGACCTACCACATGCACCGTCCTATTCTGGTACGTCACTGAGATTTCGATTCCCGGCACGAAACGCACGCCCAGGGCAGCCGCCTCGCGCGCAGCTTCCTCCGTACCGTCCAGTGCGTCGTGATCGGTGAGGGAAAGCAGCGTGACACCGTTACCATGCGCCCGGCGCACGACGTCTGCTGGTTCGAGGCAACCATCTGAAAAGTTGGAATGGCAATGCAGGTCTACGTTCATCGGACGAATGATAGCAAAGCTCCGCCACCGCCCGAAGCATCCGCCCGAAACCCAGGCGGTAATCGTTGTAGAATTTTCTATTTCGGCATAAAACTCACCACTACAACCGGCTCACCACCAGGGAGGAGACCCCCCATGAGCACCATCCGCGAAGAAGACTTCATCCAGTCCATTGCCGACGCTTTTCAATTCATCAGTTGTTATCACCCCCTGGACTTCGTCCAGGCGCTCGGCGAAGCCTGGGCGCGCGAAGAAAGCCCCGCCGCAAAAGACGCCATTGCCCAGATTCTCACCAACTCCCGCATGAGCGCGGAAGGCCGCCGCCCGATCTGCCAGGACACCGGGATTGCCGTCGTCTTCCTCAAGGTAGGCATGGACGTCCAATGGCAAACCCGGCGCAGCGTGCAGGAAATGATCGACGAAGGCGTGCGCCGCGCCTACGACGACCCGAACAACAAACTGCGCGCCTCC
>WREK01000071.1 GCA_009779355.1 Betaproteobacteria bacterium
CTCGGCCTGCTCGCAGGCGAATTTACCGCCGGGGAACCCTCGGATTCGCTTCAAGACCTGCCGTTTTTCGTCGGTTCCTCCTCAAACGGGATCGGCGAATTCGAAACCCTTGCCCGTGTTACCGGGGTGGTTGCGCTGCCCGTTGACGACAGTGTCGTATTCGGCAGGGAGATACAGGCTGCTTTTGGCTGCAAGGCCATGCCATGGATGTTCTTTACTGCCTGCTCTTCCGGGCTGGCCGCACTTGAAGCCGCCTCCACCCTGATTGCTTGCGGTGAAATAGATGAAGCAGTGGTGCTTGGCGTCGATTTCGGCTGCAACACGGTGTTTGCCGGTTTTGTCAGCCTCAACCTGCTTACACGCACGGAAGAGGGTAGTGGGCTGATTCTCGGCGAAGCCGCCGCTGGCCTGCGCCTTACCGCGCAACCCGGGCCGGGTTGGCGAATTGCCGCGTGCCGGCTCTGCATCGACAGCTACTCGGCTACCCTGCCAACTCCCGATGGACGGGTCATCGCCGCCAACATTGCCGCTGCGCTCGATGAAGCCGGACTCGCCGCGCAGGCCATCGACATCGTCAAACCGAACCGTAACGGCTTGCCCGCTATCGATGAGGCCGAGAACGCTGCGCTTGACTTCGTTTTCGGTTCCCGGCGGCCACCGAAAATCAGCTTCAAGCGTCGGCTCGGGCACACATTGGGAGCCAGCGGCCCCGCTGAGCTTACCGCCCTGCTGGCCCTGGCCGACACGCCCGCCTGGCAGGCATGTCACGGCTTGCCGCATCGGCTGTTGCTCAATTTCGTCGGTTTTGGCGGCAGTACCGTCGCCCTGGTCATTGAGCGCTGCCCCGATCCGGGAGACTGCCCATGAATACGCCGTGGATTGGATCCATGCACGAACACAGCTTCGATACTGCCACCCTCTCCGCTCTTGCGCGCCAGCACTCCAGCGTGCCGTTACGCCGTGCCGGTTCACTGATCGAACTCGTCATCGTCGGTCTGGCTTCGGTTCTCGACAAACAACCTGACATGCCGACCGCGGTCTTGTGGGGTTCGCAGATAGGTGTTGCTGCTGTCGGGTACCGCCTCATCTCCTGCATTGAAATTGCCCGCGAAGCAGTATTTCCGTTCGATTTCCTCGCTTCGCAGCCCATTGTTGCCGCCATTGCCCTGAAAAAGAGTTTTCCTTGCATTGAAAACGTGCTCTATCAACCCTGGCCCGGCGACGCGGCGGTTTACTGGCAACGGTTGCGGACGCTTGCTGCCGCCTGGCTACGGGCTGGGCGTTGCGCGCGCGTAGTCTGCGGGCAGGCCGAACCAGACGAATCGGGCGAAAGCGAACATATCGGGCGCTGGCAAATTTTGCAGCGTTGAACCGCCTTGTCTTCATGCGGGCAGGGCGGGAATTACGTTTTGCCCGTGTTTCTACACCGCAAACACCTGTTTTACCCGTAGCGTTTCATTGCGTTCGATCAGTCCGAACAGGCGGTCGATGTTGGGATGCTTGCCGGGATTCAAACGCGCCTCTTCGCTGTGCTCACCGTAGAGTTCCAGCCCTTTCCTTGCAGCCTCCGGCGTAATCGCGCCGTGGAGTTGGGCAAGGTGGTTGTAGATGGAAAGCGAGGCCGCCTGACCAGTCTTGTTTTCTATTGTGCCCGCCAACGTACCGTCGATGGCGAAGAGATCCATGGCGGTCAGATGCGATATGCCGGGCAGGCCCTTGAGTGTTTCGGTAAGACCCATCGCAATGCCCTTCAAACCCGCCGCGCCAATTCGGCCGCCTTGCCAATGTAGTTTGACGGGGCCATCGCGCCCAGGCGCTTGCGTTCTTCTTCAGGGATATCCAGCGTTTCGATGAAGGCGAGCAAGGCTTCGCGGGTGATACCCTTTCCACGCGTGAGTTCCTTGAGCTGTTCGTAAGGGTGGGCAATGCCGAAGCGGCGCATCACGGTCTGTATCGGTTCGGCGAGCACTTCCCAACAGGCGTCGAGGTCTGCGGTGAGCCGTGCCGGGTCGGCTTCGAGTTTGCCGAGGCCGCGCAGCATGTTGGAAGCGGCAAGTACGCTGTGACCAAACCCTACGCCCATGTTGCGCAGGACGGTGGAGTCGGTGAGGTCGCGCTGCATCCTCGAAATCGGTAGTTTCTCGCTGAAGTGGCGCAGCACTGCGTTGGCGAGGCCGAAATTGCCTTCAGCGTTTTCGAAGTCGATGGGGTTGACCTTGTGCGGCATGGTGGAGGAGCCGATTTCGCCTTCCTTGAGCTTTTGCTTGAAGTAACCCAGCGAGATGTACATCCAGATGTCGCGGCAGGCATCGATAGCAATGGTGTTGGCGCGCGCAACCGCATCGAACAGTTCCGCCATCGTGTCGTGCGGCTCGATCTGGATGGTCCAGGGATTGAATTCCAGCCCGAGCGATTCGATGAAACGGCGGTTAAAGGCTTCCCAGTCGAAATCCGGCCAGGCGGCTTGGTGGGCGTTGTAGTTGCCGACCGCGCCGTTGAACTTTGCGGTGAGGTTCACCGCTGCAATCCTGTCGCGCGCACGGATCAGGCGGGCAGCGATGTTGGCGATCTCTTTGCCCAGGGTGGTGGGGCTGGCAGGCTGTCCATGGGTGCGGGAGAGCATCGGCAGTTCAGCGTGCTGATGGGCGAGTTTGCGCAGACGTTCGATGACCCTGTCGAACGCGGGCAGCAATGCTTCGTTGCGTCCGGCCTTGAGCATCAGGGCATGTGAAGTGTTGTTGATGTCTTCCGAAGTGCAGGCGAAGTGGATGAATTCGGAAACTTTCATTACTTCGGCGTTATGACCCAGGCGTTTCTTGAGCCAGTATTCCATGGCCTTGACGTCGTGGTTGGTGGTGGCCTCGATCTCCTTCACCGCCGCGCTGTCATCAGCATTGAATTGCGTTATTACGGCATCGAGTTCTTCCAGGGTGGCGGGCGAGAACGGAGCGATTTCAGCCAACGCGGGTTCAGCAGCAAGCGCCTTCAACCAAGCGATTTCCACCCGTACCCGGTTATGGATCAGTCCATGCTCGGAAAAGTGGCCACGTAGTTCTTCCAGGCTGTTGTAATAGCGGCCATCGAGTGGGGACAGGGTAAGCAGGGGCGAGACGGGCATGGCAGGTTTCATGCCCCCTTGCGCACACGCTCGATCAAGCTGTCAACGACCTTGAGCACAGCTTCATGGCTACCGGCCATAGATGCTGATGTCATAAATCGTCCGCCTACCGCTAGCGTAGGCACGGAATCGATCTTGTAATTTTTGATAAGCTGTTGGGCGCGCTTCACTAGCGTATTTACCCCGAACGATTCATAAGTGCCCATGAAGGACGGCACGTCCAGTTTGTTTGCCTTGGCCCATTCGCGCACGACATCCAGATTATCGAGTTGCATCCGTTTTTCCTGTACGGCAGTGAAAATTGTTTCGTGCAGGTCGAGCCGTTTCGTGACCAGAAGCGTGTAATACAGGCGCGCCACACCTTCGAGCTGTTTTCCCCATATCACCGGAACCCGCGTGAAAACCACGTCGTCGGGCAAACGTTCGGCCCATTGAGCAACTAGAGGCTCAAACTCATGGCAGTGCGAACAACCGTAGTGAAAGAATTCCAATACTTCAATTTTGCCTGCCGTATTGACCGGCACTTCGGATTGCAAGACCTGGAAACTTTCAGGCGCCTGTCCGAAGGCAAGGCTCATCGGGTTGGCGAGCAACGCAAACACTCCTAGTTTTTGCAGGGCCTCTCGGCGGTTCATATTGAAACTCCTTGTCTGATGAAAAGATGAACGGTATGGAAATAGTTCAATCCAGCTATTTAGTTGGAGACTTCCTCGGCGCTGAAACCGCTTGAAACCAGTCGGGCGCGCATCGCCTTCAAATCTTCACGGTCAGTAAACGGACCGATACGGATGCGGTGTACGATTCGCCCGTCGGGCAACTGGGCTCGCTGCGTGACAGGATCGAGTCCCATCAGAAGTAACCGCGCCTTGAGGTCATCAGCCTGCTCTGCATTTTCGAAAGCTGCCAGTTGCAGGTATATCTGTTTTGTGGGGGTAGTAGTCTGTGCCGGGGCAATTGTGGCCTGGGGTTGCGGTAGTTCAGCAGGGGGAAGGGGCGTTATCGGTGCATTTTCCCCATTTGGCAAGGTGTTGAAAAAAGTGTAGTCAGGTTTCTCTGCTGGACGGTCTCCCGGCTTGCCTGGCAATGCGGCCACCGACGGGGGCGTTTGCTGCGTGGCTGTGGCCGTATCCGCCGCCTGTTTCGTCGAGAGGGTCTGGCTGAATGGGTTGTCGTTCTGGTTGAAGATGGCTACCGCAATGGTGACGATGACGGCACCCAGGATCATGCCGACGAAAACTCCCATGATGGTTCCGCCCCGGCTATACGAAAAGCGTTTGGGAGAACGTGGGGTTCTGTTTTTTTTTCGACTCACTGAAAAACTCCGTTCCTGCGGTGGCTATGCCACCAATCCTATTACATTGTTACATTGATTCGGGTGCGGATACGCCCAGGAGAGCCAGCCCATTCGCCAATGTCTGGCGAATTGCCCCGGCCAGCGCCAGACGTGCCAGTTTCACTGCCTCTTCATCGACCAGCATGCGTTCAGCGTTGTACCAGCTATGGAAGTCGGCCGCCAGTTCCCTGAGATAAAACGCAATCTGGTGCGGCGCGTAATCGTCCGCCGCCGTTTGCACGGTCTCTGGAAACGCCGCTAACCGCGCACACAGCCCCAGTTCATGTTCGCTGCCCAAAACGCCGGTGTCAGCTTCAACCAACCCCGCCAGTTCGTCCCCCCATTTTCTCAATGCGGAACAGGCTCGCGCGTGCGCATATTGCACATAGTACACAGGGTTTTCATTGCTCCGGCTCTTGGCAAGGTCGAGGTCGAAGTCGAGATGCTGGTCGCTTTTGCGCAGCACATAGAAAAAGCGGCAGGCATCCTTGCCGACTTCGTTGCGCAACTCGCGCAGGGTGACGAATTCGCCCGCGCGGGTCGACATCGACGTCTTTTGCCCGTTTCGGTAGAGCACAGCGAACTGCACCAGCGCCACGTCCAACTGCGCCGGGTCGAGTCCCAGTGCCTCGACCGCGCCCTTGACGCGTGGCGCATAGCCGTGATGGTCTGCGCCCCAGATGTCGATCATGTGGCCGAACCCACGCTCATACTTGTTGAGATGGTAGGCAATGTCGGAGGCGAAATAGGTGTAGATGCCGTTGTCGCGCTGCACGACACGATCCTTTTCATCGCCGAAGGCGGTGGAACGGAACCACTTTGCGCCGTTCTGTACGTAGACGTGACCCGCGCGCTCAAGTCGGGAAACGGCGCGCTCGACCAGCCCCGTATCGAAAAGGCTGCGTTCCGAAAACCATTTGTCGAAACGCACGCCGAATTCCTGCAAATCGTCACGCACGTCGCCGAGTTGTTCGTTGAGGACAAAACCGTGCACCCATTGGTAATCTTCGCCAAGCAGGCGCTTGGCGTTAGCAATCAGCGCGTCCAGGTGTTGTTCCCGCTGTGCCTTGGCTTCCTTGTCATCGCAACGTTCTGGCGGCGGCAGCTCCGGCACGCCGTTCAGCACGTCGGCGGCAGCGACGTGCGCGAAGCGGTCGTTGTGCGCGATGCGCAGTTCCTGAGCCATTTCGGCGACGTACTCGCCCCGGTAAGCGTTTGGTGGCAATTCGACATTGATGTTGAACAGCGCCAGATAACGCAACCAGGTTGACAGCGCCAGGATGTCCATCTGCCGCCCGGCATCATTGATGTAATACTCGCGGCTTACCTCGAACCCGGCAAAAGCGAGCACATCGGCAAGAGAAGCGCCATAGGCGGCCCCGCGGCCATGCCCGACATGCAGCGGCCCGGTCGGGTTGGCCGACACGAACTCGACCTGTACCTTTACGCCCCTGGGTTTGCCGCGCCCCCAGTCCTTGCCCTGGGTGAGCGCGTCAACCACCACTGCCGTTTTTACCGCTGGGGCAAATGTGAAGTTGATGAAACCCGCCCCGGCCACCTCAACCTTTTCCACCCATTTGGAAGGGGGCAATTCGGCGCGCAGCAGCCCCGCCAGTTCGCGTGGGTTGCGTTTGAGCGTCCGGGCAAGCTGCATGGCGATATTGGTGGCGAAGTCGCCATGCCCTGCCTGCCGGGGCCGTTCCAGTAGGATGGGTGTGCCAGCATGTTCTGGGGCTACGCTCTTCAGGGCGGCTCGAATCAGTTCAGTCAGTAGTGCTTTGGGGTCGATACTCATGGAGGGAAACATTCTGAAGCAGGGGCTGAAATAGCCTGTCATTATATCGGTACAGCGAATGACGGCGATACTAGGTACTATAGAAGAAAGGATCAACCGTTCGTAAGGAAATGTAATGAGTGACGAAAACCCGGTACCTCCCCACGTAGCAGATCAATCATGCGAGCATCAGCCCGCGTTGAGGGTCGTCCCTCTGCCTGCTGACACTAACCCGGCGGGTGATGTATTCGGCGGCTGGATCATGTCGATGGTCGATATCGCCGGATCGATCGCCGCCCGGCGCCGCGCGCGCTCGCGGGTAGCCACAGTGGCGGTCAACTCTTTTATTTTCAAGCAGCCCGTTTCAGTGGGCGATCTGGTGAGCTTCTACGCGGAAGTTGTGACGGTGGGGAACTCTTCAGTCACCGTCGACGTAAAAGTCTACGTGGAACGCAACCCGGAAAACGCGGTGGCGATCAAGGTGACGGAAGCCAGATTGACCTACGTGGCGCTCGACCATCACGGCAACAAACGGCTCATTCCGGCGGATATGTAAAGCTTTGCGTCAAACCGGGAATGCCCTGTCAGCCACGCGCTGCAGGAAAAACCCCGGCTTCCGTTACCAGCCAGTCCATTGCATGGTCGTGTGCTTGCGGCAAAACGTCGCTTTCACGTCCAAGCTCGAAGCCGACGCCTACCGCGACCATCCGCATCGCGGCCAGCGTGCGGTCGAAATAGCCGCCGCCGTAGCCGAGCCGGTATCCCCGTGCATCGAAAGCGTTAAGCGGCACAAGCGCTACATCCGGCGCAACCTCTTCCCCATGCGCGGGGAACGGGATGCCGTGCCGGTCGGGTATCAGTTCCACTCCCGGCGCCCATTGCCGGAAAACAAGCGGTACGCCCGGTTTCAGCACTACCGGCAAGGCAGCGATGCGGGCAGCGTCCCCGGCAAGCCAGCGTTCCACCCATCCACGGCAATCCGCCTCGGCGCGGAACGGCCAGCAAAAAGCCAGCACACGCGGTGCGAGTTGAGGGACTAATGCATCGAGGTGCCCCATGATGGCCGCTTCCCATACGGCACGGTGCGCAACAGGTGTGGCTTCCCGCGCAGTTTGTGCGCGTTTGCGCATCGTGTCCCGGCGCGCTTTGGTTCCGGTATCGATCAGGAGGGGTTTTTCCTTTTGGTTCATTGAAGTGAGTCTATCCGGAATCCTTCAGATGTCAGCCCGGCGGTTCGCCGCTATACTACGCAAATTTTCCAAAATGCCAGGGTACCGCCATGGAAGCAGAACGCCAGAACGCCATTGCCGAGCGCATCAATGACCTCACCACGCGCGCGGGCGCGTTACGGAGGTATCTTTGACTACGAAGTCAAAGCTACCCGGCTGGAAGAAGTCAACCGCGCCCTTGAAGACCCTGCTGTCTGGGGTGATACCGCACGCGCGCAGGAACTGGGCCGCGAAAAACGCCAGCTTGAAGACGTCGTCCTGATCCTCGGGACTGTCAGCAGCGATGCGCGCAATCTCAAGGACTTGTTCGACCTCGCTCAGACCGAAGAGGACGAGGAAACTTTTGAAGCCGTCGAGGATGACATCCAGGCTCTCGCGGAGGCCATCGAAAAGATCGAATTTCGGCGCATGTTTGCCAACCCAATGGATCCGGCCAATTGCTTCGTCGAAATCCAGTCTGGCGCGGGCGGGACAGAAGCGCAGGACTGGGCCGCGATGCTCGAACGCATGTACTTGCGTTATGCGGAGAAAAAGGGTTTTGCAGTCGAATTGCTCGAAGAGAGCGAAGGGGATGTGGCCGGCATCAAAAACTGCACCATCAAGGTGAGCGGCGAATACGCTTACGGCCACCTGCGCACCGAGACAGGCATCCATCGGCTGGTACGCAAGTCCCCGTTCGATTCCAACGCGCGGCGGCATACCAGTTTCAGTTCGGTGTTTGTCTACCCGGAAGTCGATGATTCCATCGAAATCGGTATCAACCCCGCAGATTTGCGCATCGACACCTACCGTGCTTCTGGCGCGGGCGGCCAGCACATCAACAAGACCGACTCGGCAGTACGCATCACCCACATACCGACCAACACCGTCGTGCAATGCCAGAACGACCGCTCACAGCATCGCAACAAGGATGAAGCCATGAAAATGTTGCGGGCCCGCCTCTATGAGTTGGAACTGCGCAAGCGTCAGGCTGAGCAGCAAAAGTTGGAAGACAGCAAATCCGACATCGGTTGGGGGCATCAGATCCGTTCCTACGTGCTTGACCAGTCGCGGATCAAGGATTTGCGCACCAATTACGAAGTCGGCAATACCCAGGCCGTACTCGACGGCGATCTCGACGATTTCATTGCCGCGAGCTTGAAGCAGGGGGTTTAGCATTTTCGGTTTGAGCGGGCGCCAGGATGTCGCCCCAGGCAGAAGCAGAACTGCACTACCGTGGCGCGGCTCCAACACCGCGACGTGAATGCCGCAATCAATCTGAGGAAACTTCGAGTTCGCAAGAGGAATGAGGAGCGGGCCAGCGGATTTCATCGGGGCCAACAGCAGCAAGGTATGCTGCCTCAAGGCCGTATATAGAGCTGCAATCCATCCCGTTGGTCAAAATACGAAAAACATGCACAAATGGGAGGCTCATATGAGAAAGAAGGCTCTGTATCCGGTCGCAAGAGCGGAACAAAACCAACCTCAGTGAAGCAGAAAATCAACAGCAGACCTGCCGGTGAGTAAATTCGCTCACATTCAGACAGGTTTGCGTAAGTTTGATGGAACGGTAGTGTGAATTATCGAGCTTTTGGGGCAATGCTCAACGGCGAACAGGTCAGTCTTGATGGCGCTACGGGATTTCATCGGAATTTCAGACAACAATTGCTACGACAACGGAATTTTGCCAGAAACAGTCCGAGTGTGAAAAGGGTTTTTTGAGACATCCGTATAATATACACTTGACTTGTAAAAAAATGTTGACACTCATCGGCGCGGTTGGATACACTTCCGACCTGACAGCTTTCATCAATACAATATAATACGTTAAAAATCAACATGTTGCGTATGATTTTGTTGCATGGTTTTGTCGGTTCAGTTGTGCACGATTCTATCAGGTTATCAAATAAACGTCAGCGCAGTTATTAAAGGAGAGAAAGACGATGGTGCTTTGATGTGCTCACATAAGCCGAGAAGCGCATCGTTGCTACTCAACTCCTGTCGTTCTGGATATTCGATATGTATATGTTGATATACATAGAGTAGTAGTAGTGCAACCCAAAATCAACAAAAGGAGGATAGACATGTCGCAAGACAATAGAGATGTCATTAACGAAGACGATGGCATCCAAACAACCTTTGACACAGGTTTTGAACAAGCTGTCATTGAAGATGATGGCGCCCAGACAACTTTTGACACGGGCTTTGAACAAGCAGCCGTGGAATCCTAGCAGGGGGAGAAATAATGATAGCATTCACTCCGAGATTAGCAGAGCCTAGCCCTTCAGATCTTAATTGGATCCACTCTTCTAAGGGGGGGAACAATGACTGTATTCGAATTGGATCTAGTAATTCTGTATTACCCAACTGTGTCGGTTATGCTTGGGGTAGATTCATGGAATTGCTTGGCAGTAAACCCAGGTTAAGCAAAGGCAACGCCGAAGATTGGTATAGGGCTGGTGATGGTTATGCCAGAGGGTCATCACCAAAACTTGGCGCGGTAATTTGTTGGGCGAAGGGCCGCGTCGGGGATTCTAGCGATGGTGCAGGACATGTTGCTGTAGTTGAGAAAATAAATGCTAATGGCTCTATAGTAACATCTAATAGTGGCTATAGCGGCACAAGGTTTTATGTAAGAGACCTCTCTCCACCTTATGGAATGAGTGGGTATACGTTTCAAGGGTTCATCTATCATCCACTAGTAGACTCGGGCACAAGTCCGGTGCCGTCTTCCACAGGATGCCCATATGCGGAACCTTCGGCAGCTCTGAAACAAGGCAACTCGGGGGAGGGTGTGCGTTGGATTCAATGGCACCTCAATAAGAATGGCGCTGGTTTGACGATAGACGGGAGTTTTGGCCCAGCAACGAATACCGCTGTGCGTAACTTCCAGAGAAATTATGAGCTTACGATTGACGGCATTGTCGGTCCTGCGACAAGATATGCGCTGAAGGCGGCTGTTGCGGTGTCAGCAACTTCCCCGACACCGGCGCCCACTCCGACACCGACACCGACACCGGCACCGAAACCGGTATGTCCATATTCGGAACCCACAGCAGCTCTGAAACAAGGCAGTTCGGGAAATGGTGTGCGTTGGATTCAATGGCACCTCAATCAGACTGGCGCTGGTTTGACGATAGACGGGAGTTTCGGCCCAGCAACGAATACCGCTGTGCGCAACTTCCAGAGCAGGAAGGGGCTTGCTGTTGACGGCTCTGTCGGGCCTGCGACAAGAGCGGCACTGAAAAGTGCCATTTGAACTTCACTAAAAGACAATAGGGCACCTCGAAAAACATCGGGTTTGACTAAAAGAGCAAAAATTTTTCCAATGAAATCAAAGGGAAATTTTTCTGACTCCATGAAACAAGGGGGTTTTTCGAGGTGCCCAATAACTCAGCTTTAAGGAGGAAAGTAGTATGGGACGCAGAGAAGTGATGGTGGATTACGTCAAGCGAGCCTGTGATGATAAGAGTGTTGGATACTCCCAGACAAACCGCTGGCGAAACCCTGATGTGGATTGCTCGAGTCTTATGTATCTGGCTGCTAACGCAGCAGGCTATAACGTGTCAACAGGAAGTGGCTACACGGGCACTATGAAGAATGATTTCACAAGAGCTGGTTTCAAATGCCTGCCTTTTAGTGGAAACTTCAATGATGCACAACCAGGTGATATTTACCTGCATGAAGAATTCCATACAGAAATGTATGTCGGAAATGGGCAGCTCGGCGGAGCCCACAAAGACACGGATGGTAAACCTGGAGACTCGACCGGCAAAGAAGTATCTGTTGGTCCTGTTTATTCCCGCAGCAGTAGTGGATGGACTTGGCAGTACCGTTTGGTACCACCTGATAGTGATCCTATACCGACTCCTGGATGTCCATATCCGGAACCCACAGCAGCTCTAAAACAAGGCAACTCGGGAGATGGTGTGCGTTGGATTCAATGGCATCTCATTAAAATTGGCGCTAATTTGATATTAGACGGAAGTTTCGGCCCAGCAACGAATACCGCCGTGCGTAATTTCCAGAACAGCAAGAAGCTTGCTGTTGACGGCATTGTCGGATCTGCGACAAG
>WREK01000072.1 GCA_009779355.1 Betaproteobacteria bacterium
ACACTGGATTGCTTCGCTTCGCTTGCAATGACGGTATTGGTTGAATCCATTGACTTTCCTGCTCAGTCATTGCGAGGATCAAAGCGACGAAACAATCCAGAAAAAGGGTTGTGCAGAGTTTCCATAAGATGAATCGTGTACGAGGAAGTATAAGGATTTGAAGATGTCTTCTGGAATCCCCATCCTATGATTTACTGTGTGCGGGACGCGGACATTGAACTTGCCGGAAAAAATACGGAAAGGTTCGGCCCTGTCCTTGTTGCACAGATTGAGATAGACGCGCAGGGAGGTGCCTGGCCTGATGGGGATGACAGTAATTGACTTTTTCATTACCATCGATAGTAACTGATACTCAACGGAGGTTGACGGCTATGACATCGCTCGCAGTCACAGTAAAAGGGCAAGTCACGCTCAAGCAGGATTTGCTGCGACATCTCGGCATCAAGCCGGGTGAACGGGTCATTTTTGAGAAGCTGTCTGGTGGCGAACTGCGGGTGCGTGCGGAAAGGCCGACCGGCACCATTGACGGTTTCCTTGGGCTACTTGCCGGCAAATCCAATAAAGTCGCTACCGTCGAGGAAATCAACGAAGCGGCGGCTGCCGGATGGGCAGGTGAAAGGTGAAAATTACCGCCGATACCAATGTCCTGATCCGAGCCGTCATGCTAGACGATCCGAGGCAAGCCGACACCGTGATCAAGGTGTTGAAAGAGGCGTCGCTGATTGCGGTTTCCCTGCCTTGCCTGTGCGAGTTCGTTTGGGTACTGCGCCGGGTTTACGGTTTTGACGGCGCGGCCTGCGCGGCTGCGATCCGCGCTCTGCTCGCCACGGGAAATGTTGTCATGAACCGCCCTGCCGTCGAAGCCGGTTTAGCCCTGCTGGACGCAGGCGGCGATTTTGCCGATGGGGTCATGGCCCATGAAGGGAAATGGCTCGGCGGTGAAATGTTCGTGTCGTTCGATCACAAAGCCGTGACGTTGCTTGTGGCACAGGGCGAAGCGGCAAAGCTGCTTGAATAATGCGATCCGGCGGTATGAGCCAATCTGGGGCAGACCCAATGCTGTTCACTTAACAGGGTGCTCAAAAACTATTTTTTCAGATGCCAGAGTCCACAAGACAGGTCAAAATCAGTCCGAAAAGCAGCTTTACAAGGTAGTTTTCGGTCATTTTTGGCCTTGTAGGCATAGGTTTCTCCAGTGCTTCAGACTTTTTGAGCATCCTGTTAGGGAAACTCTGCACAACCCTTTCCTGGACTGCTTCGTCGCTTTGATCCTCGCAATGACTGAGCAGGAAGGTCAATGGATTCAACCAATACCGTTATTGCAAGCGAAGCGAAGCAATCCAGTGTTGGGGTTATGCAGGGGTTCCTTAGTAGATACTGTGGCACTGCCTAGCCTTGGACACGCCGTTTACATAAAACTGGGCGCATGCTTTGCGCACGTTTGATCCGAATTTGCCATTATTACGCTGTCGTGTTATCGCAAATTTGACACAACCAGCCGACTCTGATCCTTTAGACCGACTGATTTCCTTGTCACCGACACCAAGCTCTACGAAGTCAATCCGTCCGTAACAAATTAGAGGTGATTGTGCTTGTGCTTTTTGGTGAGTGTAATTGCGACCGGATCCACTGATTTGATGTATTAGCACACCATTTTTTATTGGAACTGGGATGCCTTTGATTGACGTAGTAAACCCTCCCCAAGTAGCTACCCCTGTAGCAGATGCACTTGCATTGCCAGATACTACAACAACACTTGCGACAGCCACCAGCAACGCCACCTTGACTACCTTCTTAACCGAAAAACGACTCTTTTCCATGATACTCTCCTTGATGAGTGATGGTGAGAATGAAAATCGTTATGAGTATCTCACCGGGCTGCTCATAACGTTCTTGCAAAACATTCATCCCTGTCGCCCCCCCATCCACACCATTGCGCGGATTAGAAATTCCGGTGCGGGTACTGGCGCGGCAGGGATGCGCCAGCCCGTGAAGAACCCGGTGCCCGCCGCCCAAGGCCGTAAGCACGCGGGCCATTGGTGGGCATTCGGGAGTGATAGAGAGGGTGTTTGTGTTGTGGGTTTCCATAACCATAATACTAGTCACGTCGACATGACATGTCAACCCCCTGACACAAAAAAATTTCGTTCAGTGCACAACACCATGGTGTGCTTGCAATTTTCATATTTTTGATATACGTTATGCATGTCATGTATCGAGAGTCGTTATGAACCATATCCTGATAGATTTGCCTGATTCTCAGCGCGATGACCTGGCAGCAATCGTGGAGGCGGAGCAGCGTCCCCGCGCAGCCGTTATCCGTGACGCAATCGCCGCGTATATTTCCTGGCACAAGCGCCCACCTGGTGTCGATGTCTTCGGGCTGTGGAAAGGCAGGAAGATCGATGGCCTTGCTTACCAGCAGGAGCTTCGCTCCGAATGGTGAAGGCGCTCTTCGACACGTGCATCCTGATCAACTATCTCAATGGAGTCGATGCGGCGAAAAAGGAGCTGGCGCGCTATGAATATCGCGCGATCAGCATGATTACGTGGATGGAAGCGCTTGCTGGCGCCTCAGCGGAGTAAGATGAAGCAATCCGCACATGGCTTGGCTCGTTTGATGTTATCGCACTAAACAGCGTCATCGCCAGTCGCGCTGCCGGGATCCGCAAGACCAGACGGGTTCGTCTGCCCGATGCCAGCGTGTGGGCAACGGCACAGGTTAACGCGCTTCTGTTCATTTTGCGCAATACAAAAGACTTTCCTGCGGACGAACCGGGCATCTGCGTCCCGTATAAGATTCGGCCTGTTCAGCACACGGGTCAGGTTTGTGAAGCGTTGCCAACCTATCGTAGCGCCATGAGGGTCTGAGCTTTATTGTAATGGGTGCAAATGGGTGTACTAATGGTTGTTATGCAGATGCCAAGCCCATTCTCCTCCTTGGAGGGGAGTTATAGGTTGGGGTGCGCGAAGCGACGGGGTGGTTTTCAGCCGCCCTTGACCCCGGCTATACCTGCCGCCAGACGCACTGTCTGGTAAGCCAGCCAGCACAGCAGGCGGCGGATGATCGGCTGCCGCGCCCAATCCTCGCGGCGCAGTTCCACTGCGCCGTCACGCATTGCGGCGGTGATTCTTGTCGCAAGCGTGGCGGCAAATTCGTGGTCGATGACGGCTACGTTGGCTTCGCGCGCCAGCATCAGACTGAAAGGGTCGATGTTGCTCGACCCTACCGTCGCCCAGTGGCGGTCGATGACCGCAACCTTGGCGTGCAGGACGCTACGCTGGTATTCAAACAGGCGGATGCCGTTTTCGAGGAAAATCGGGTAGAGCGCGCGCGTGGCGTATTGCATCAACGGGTGGTCGGCTACGCCTTGGAGCAGCAGGGTGATTTTTACCCCGCGCGCCGCTGCGGCAAGCAGGGCATGGCGGAAACGCAGACCTGGGAAGAAATAGGCGTTGGCCAGTATGATTTCTTCGTGGGCGTTGGCAATGGCATCGAGATAGGCGTTTTCGATGTCGGCGCGGTGGCGCAGGTTGTCACGGGTCAGGAAAGCCGCGCGCATGTCGCCTGCCGTGCATGGTTGTACGCTTGCGCTGCTTTGTACGCGAACGCGGCTACGCAGGCTGCGCCAGGCAATTTGCCGCCACAGATGCCGTGAGGAGGCCAGGATGGGTTTGAGCAGCGCGCCTTCGATGCGTACTGCGTAGTCGTAGCGCGGATGCACAGGCGCTTCGGCATCGAAGTCGTCGATGATGTTGATGCCGCCGACGAATGCGATGCGCCCGTCGATTACCGTCACTTTGCGGTGCAGCCGACGCAGGCGTTGGCGGTGCAGGGAGAATCGGCGCCGCTCGCGCCGGAAGATCAGCGTTTCTACCCCGGCGGCACTGAGTCCGTCCATCAGTTTGCGCTCGAAAGCGAGTCCGCCAAAACCATCGACGAGTACCCGTACCGACACGCCGCGTGTAGCAGCCTGCGCCAGGGCGTCGGCCACGCGCCGCCCGGTGGTATCGGTGGCGAAAATGTAAGTCTGGAGCAGGATTTCCTGCCTGGCAGCGTTGATGGCTTCCAGCAGGGCAGGGAAAAAAGCCTCGCCGTTTTCCAGCAGGGTGATGGTGTTGCCCCGGAGCCATTTGCCGATGCCACTGGCCAGGGGCCAGACGGGGATTGCCTTCACATGCATGGTTAAACGGTTCCCCGGTTCAGAATGTCTCCAGCATGCGGGAGAGGGCTACCCGCGCCGGTTCGGCATCGTGCAGGGGAACCCGGATGGGGTTGACTACGTTGCCGTTGGCAAGGTTTTCCAGCGTCCAGGCTAGGTGTTGCGGGTCGATGCGCTGCATGGTCGAGCACATACACACGGTGGGGGCCATGAATTTGACGATTTTGCCCTGGGCTTTCAGTTGCTCCGCGAGGCGACTGACCAAGTTCAACTCGGTTCCGACCAGCCAGCGCGTACCGGGCGGGGCGGCGGTGACGGTGTTGATGATGAATTCGGTGGAGCCGACGTGGTCGGACTCCAGGCACACGTCGAGATTGCATTCGGGGTGCGAAATAACGAACCCTTCTGGATGTTGCGCGCGCCAGCTTCGGACGTGTTCGACCTGGAACATCTGATGCACGGAGCAATACCCGTTCCAGAGCAGGATGCGGGCGTGTTCAATTTCTTTTTTCGTCAAACCGCCGTTTTCGAGATCGGGATCCCACACTTTCATCTGATCGGGCGGGATGCCTTTTTTGTAACCCGTCCAGCGTCCGAGGTGCTGGTCGGGGAAGAACAGGACTTTTTCGCGTTGCTTAAGTGCCCAGTCGATGATTGCAGGGGCGTTGGTGGACGTGCAGACAATGCCGCCGTGCCCGCCGCAGAAGGCTTTGAGGTCGGCGGCGGAGTTGATGTAGGTGACTGGCGTGATCCGTGCGTCCGGCGTGCCGAGCACGTCGGTGAGTTCACTCCAGCATTGTTCCACTTTCTCCAGGTCGGCCATGTCGGCCATCGAGCAACCTGCGGCGAGGTCGGGCAGGATGACTGTCTGCTCTGGACGCGACAGGATATCGGCGACTTCGGCCATAAAATGCACGCCGCAGAAAAGGATGAATTCTGCGTCCGTCTGTGCCGCCAGGCGTGCGAGCTTGAGCGAGTCGCCAGTGAAGTCGGCGTGACGGTAAACGTTTTCGCGCTGGTAGTGGTGGCCGAGAAGCACGACGCGCTGGCCAAGGCGTGCGCGCGCCTCGATGATGCGGGCCTCGGCCTGCGCATCGGAGAGCGTGGCGAAATCGCTGAACGCTGAAACCAGGTTTGCGGTTGTGCTGCTGCTCATTCCTGCTCCCAGGGCAGATTGGCGAATTTCCATCCTCCGATGCGGCCGCGTTGCTTATTGGCATCGGGCGCGCCTTCGAAGCCTTCAAGGACGTTGTAACAGTTGTTATAGCCGGAGCGGGTGGCTAACCGCGCCGCTTCGTCGGCGCGCTGTCCGGCACGGCAAATGAACATGACCAGCGACTCGGGGTCGACTGCCTGACGCAATTGCGTCACGAAGCTGGTATTGAGTTGCCCGCTGGGCCAGAATTTCCATTCCAGATTGACCGCACCCGGTATGTGTCCAACAAAATGCAGTTCGGCGCGGGTGCGGACGTCAACAAGTTTTGCGCCCGGGGCCAGTTGCCAGACTTGATGGGCTTCCGTGGGGGTGAGCGCGCCTTGGTAGGGCAGATCGAATTCGACAGCACGCCGGTGGGCGAGGTCGAGCAGGGCAGTGAGCGTTCCCATGAGCTATTTGGTCTAAAATCTAGGGGTTTCGAGTATATCGCCTGACGCATACTTTATGTCCATATCTTCGTCGCCATCTTCATCTCAGCCCCAAAATGCCAGTGCCGAACGTGCGCGTTCCATCCGCAATGTCACGCTGGTAGGGGTGTTCATCAATTCCGTCCTGGCTCTTGGGCAGATCGTCGTCGGCCTGCTGACCAATGCGTTCAGTCTGGTGGCCGACGCCGTACACACGCTCTCGGACTTGATAGCGGATTTTATGGTGCTGGCCGCCAGCAAAAAGGGCGCAAATCCCGCCGATCTCGACCATCCCTACGGTCATGGCCGTATCGAAACGGTTGCGACGCTGGTTCTCGGCGTATCGCTTGTACTGGTGGGTATCGGGTTTCTGTGGGCTTCCGGCATGCGGCTGCAAACGATGGACAACCATCCGCCCCTTCATCCGGCAGCGTTCGTGATGGCGCTCGTCTCCTTGCTTGGGAAGGAATTCCTGTTCCGTTATACGCTTGCCGGCGGGCGTCGCCTGAATGCGCCCTTGCTCGAAGCCAATGCCTGGCACGCCCGGTCGGACGCTGCTTCATCGTTGGTGGTGGCCATCGGTATCGGCGGGAGTCTGGCCGGTTATCCTTTTCTGGAGCCGCTGGCCGCTGCCGTGGTCGGTTTTCTCATCCTGCGCATGGGCGTCCTGCAAAGCTGGAATGCGTTGCGCGAGTTGATCGATACCGGGCTGCCCAAGGAAGAACTCGCCCGCCTGCGCCAGACTATCATCGATACGCCAGGGGTCATTGGGCTTCACGACCTTCGCACCCGCCGCATGGCTCACCGCGTGCTGTGTGATGCGCATGTCCAGGTCGATTCCCGGATTACGGTCTCGGAAGGCCATTACATATCGGAGAGCGTATTGCTGGCTGTGCGCCAGTTGCATTCCGAAATCGGCGAAGTACTCGTCCATGTCGATGCCGAGGATGACGACGTTGATCTGCTTTTCGCTGAATGCGCTGAACGGCTTCCGGATCGTGACACCGTGCTCGCCGACCTCTTCCCGCTCATTGGCGAGTACCTGCCGCTCCAGCGGCTTCAACTGCACTATCTCGATGGACGGGTCGAGGTCGAGGCATATTTTTCACCAGATGCGCCGCTTCCTGATGACGAAACCCTCAAGCAGCACGTGAATGACTGGTTGGCTGAACGGCCCTGCTACCGCAGGGTGGGGCTTTACCGCTCCCTGGGGACGTAATTCTGCCAATACCGGCTTCGTCGCTCCTCGCTGGCAATGTACAGTTTGTGAGTTTGTGCGAAGTATCGCGCACCGTATGGTGCAAAGTACGAATAGAAATCCAGGTGTATTGGCATTAAACTTGAAGGGATGGGTAATGCGTCACAGGTTTCAACGTATTGCCCTTGGCTTTTCCCTCCATGTAAGGTTGCCCGCCCTGCATGGGCTGCTGAAGGATTGACCCTATGCTGCGCTTGAATGACCACGTCAGATTTACAGACTCCGAAACCGCCGCGATGTTGAAAATCGGCATCGACCTCACCGGCGTACACTCACAAGCCGCCATTAATGCGGAGTTCGCCCGTTGGGCCAACGCACTTGCGCAACGACACCCCGACCTGCTGGAGAAAATCGCGAACGAACTGGCCAGGGTCATACGGCAGTCGGAAGAGCCAGAACCCGCTTACAATGGCGAACAGATGGAGCCAGGCTTGGCGAGATCCTGAGCCGCCCGCAGCTTCTACTGGAAGTTGCGAGCTTGCCTGAGATGTTGAAGTTTTACTTGCCGGCCTTGCACCCTTTTTCCCTGGCCGTAGATGCCGGGGCGGCAGTTGCGGTTCCTGCCGTGAGTTGCGGCTTCATGCTCGCCAATGATTTTTTCCCGATACCTGGAACCTTGATCATGTCGTCGACTTTGGCAAATGCTCCGTGTTTGTTGCGGTAATCGATGATGGCTTTGGCCTTGGAAGGGCCAATGCCGTTGATCTGTTGCAAGGCTATCTCATCGGCAGTGTTGATATTGACTGGCTCCAACGCCATTGCGGCCAATGGGCACAAGGCAAGCGACAGAAGCAGGGAACACAGGAAACGACGCATGACGATACTCTTTTGCAGTCAAAGAGGCGCATAAAATAAATATCCTGACAAACTATGTCAACAGTATTTATCAATGTGAATAAATTATTCATTCGTTGTTGAATTTTACTGGTAGCCAGCCGCGTTCGACCGAATCACGGAAGCACCAGGCCGGAGTGGTTTCGGTTTTATAGCTCCAGAAAAACCAGCCGAAAAGTTTTTCAAAGCTCAAGAGCTGTGCCGCCGCATAACCTCGGTTGGCGACATCCTGCTGGAAGGCGTCCATGCGTTCGAGCGCGTGGTTATACGGCCCTTCGGCCCATAGCGAGACAACCTTCAGGTCGAGTCCCAGGCTCCATTCGCCGCAAATTGCCGGCAAACCGAGCGCCGCGTTGATTGAATCCGCCTCGTCGCGCCACTCCCCGCTGGCTTTATGCATGTGCTCAAAGATGTCGGAGTCGATATCGTGGCGCTCGAAACACTGGTAACGGTGATAGTCGAAAATCACGTTCTGCCAGATTGGCGGCTGCATGAAACCGAGGAATTCGCGGTAGGAGCGGAAACCGTCGTGGAAAACCACCGCCACGCGCTCAGGCGGGCAATATTTGCGGATGCGGTCATAGGCGGCGAGGTAATACCGCTTCAGATAGTCGGTGGGCACGTCCCATCGCGGCTCGTTCAGCACTTCAATGGCAAAGAGCGCCGAATGCGCACGGTAGCGTTCCGCCAGGCGTTCGAGCACTGAGAGCGAGTGTTCCAGATATTCTTCCTTCGTGTGCCATTCCACCACGTCCTTGATGCCGCCGTTATCGAACCCGTTCTGGCAGCCAGGGGCCGCGTGCAGGTCGATCATCACTTTGAGCCCGAGCGTTGCCGCCCAATCCAGGGCGCGGTCGAGCACGTCGATGCCACCCGTGACGAAAGGATGGGGGTTGGTTCCGTACTTGGGGTGATACGGGTAATCAGGGCCGAAAATCCAATGCCCGACCGGAATGCGTACCGCGTTCAGCCCGCGTTCGGCGATCCAGGCGAAATCATCGAAAGTGATGAAGCCCTCCCAATGCGTGCGCAATTTTTCGGTTGCGGCGTTGCCCAGTTCGGCGCACCAGGTCGTTTCGTCGGTTGCTTCCAGTCCTGCAAAGAAGCTTGGCTTCATCCACTTTTCAAGCAGCAGCCAGTTTCCGAGATTGACGCCACGCAGTTTGTTCATTCCGGTTTCTCCCCGTTTGTCCTGCTTGTAATGCCTCATGGCAGCAATGAAGCGGTATGATGTACCGAATCATGCACTTATTTTTCTTTTTCGTATTCCTTTGCGGCCTTGCGTCCAATGCGTTTGCCTCCGGGCTACCGGATCTGGGTGACGTGGGCGTCGACGATTTCTCCCCGGCGCAGGAACGGCAGTTGGGCGAGGAGATTATGCGCGAGGTGCGCAAGGATCCTGCCTGGCTTGATGATCCCCTGGTCGAGGAATACATCAACCGCCTGGGGCAGCGGCTGGTGGCGGCAAACGCGGACTCCGGCCGCGCGTTTGAATTCTTCGTCGTCAAGGATTCCATGCTCAACGCCTTTGCCTTGCCGGGGGGCTATATCGGCGTGCATACCGGGCTGATCATCGCGGCGCAGTCGGAATCGGAACTGGCCGGGGTGCTCGGGCATGAAATCGGGCATGTCACACTGCGGCATATTGCGCAACTCGTCGGCAAGCAGAAACAGATGGCCGTGGTGATGCTGGCTTCCCTGCTGGCGGCGATTGCGGCCAACAATTCGCGGGCGAGCGAGGCAATGCTGGCTGCCGGGACTGCCGGGACGGCTCAGGCGCAGTTGAGTTATTCGCGCAATTTTGAGCGTGAAGCTGATCGGATCGGCCTGCAGACGCTGGAAGCGGCGGGGTTCGATGTACGCGGGATGGCGGGGTTTTTTGAACGTCTGCAACGCGCCTCGCGCCTCTATGAGAACAATGCCCCGGCTTATCTGCGTACGCACCCGCTGACCACTGAGCGTATTTCCGATATGGAAAACCGGGTCATGAACATGCCCTACCGGCAGGTACCCGATTCACCGGATTTCAACTATGTGCGCGCGCGCCTGCGCGTGCAGTCGCAATCGGCTGCCGAGGCGGTACGGACATTTGCGGGCCTGGTCAAGGGCAGCCCGGACGACGCGGCGTTGCGTTACGGGTTGGCGTATGCGCAGTTGAGGCTTGGACATATGGGAGATGCTGCGCGTACGCTCGATGAATTGCACCGTCGCGCCAAGCCTTCGCCTTTTATTGCCATACTTTCCGGCGAAGTGGCTATGGCCCGCCGCGATACTGATACGGCGATCAACACATTTTCTGCCGCTTGCAAGGCTTTCCCGGAGAGCATGAGCGCAGTTTACGCCCTGGCCGATGCGCAAATTTCGGGTGGGCGTGCACAGGACGCGGAACGGGGCATACGCCGGGCGCTTACTGGCCGCAGCAGCGACATGCGTCTGTGGGGCCTGCTTGCACGCGCCGACGCGGCTTTGGGTAAGCGTACGTCGCAGCATCGCGCGCAGGCCGAGGTGTATGTTTTACAGGGGGGCTACCGTGCCGCAGTCGAGCAGTTGGAACTGGCGCGCCGCGCCGGGGACGGCGATTTCTACGAGTTATCCGCGGTCGATGCCCGCCTGCGTGAAGTCCGCGATCGCGCGGATGAGGAAAGGCGGTCGGAGCAGCGGAGAAATGGACGCTGATAACGGAGAAAAGAATGGATTTTGACAAGGAAGTCGATGCGCGCGGGTTGAGTTGCCCGTTGCCGATCCTGAGGCTCAAAAAGGCGCTGGCCGAGGTATCCGGCGGGCAGATCGTGCGCGTGCTCGCTACCGACCCCTCTTCGGTCAAGGATTTCGAAGCCTTCGCCCAGCAGACCGGGCACGACCTGATACATCAGGCCGAATTGTCGGACAGCACCTTCGAGTTTTTTGTCAGGCACAAATAAGGAAACGCTGATTTATTCCATCCGGGCATCGCAGGTGCGGGTTTCAAACACGTCCATGTCCGTTCGTAGGCTTGCAGGCCATGTATCAGGCTATGTTTTGGGCGGGTTTGAAACCCGCACCTGCGATGCCAGAACGCTCAGGAATTGTTCAGCGTTCCCATAAGAAAACCGGCGTTGCTTAAGGAGGTCAGGGGGCATCCTTCTCTTCGACCGGCAGGGATTCAGCCGGCGTTTTTACCGTCCGGTACGCCGTGTCGGCACCGGCAATAGCCCAACTTACCAGTTCAGCGGAAAGCCGGTCGGCAGCCCGGCCAAAGGCCGCGACCACGGCGGGAACCGAACTGTCGGCGGCGGCCTCCCGCGCTTCAAACGCACGGCTGGCGACGATGCGGCGGCTGGTGGTGTCGATCAGGCGGGTGTCGAGCCTGACCACGGCTTCCGGCGGTTTGCCGTCCTGCCGGTATTCACTGTGAAAAGCG
>WREK01000073.1 GCA_009779355.1 Betaproteobacteria bacterium
CATCGGGGCCAGCAGCGGCAAGACAGGCTGCAACAAGGCCGGATATAGAGCTGCAACCTATCCTGTCGGTTAAAACATGCAAAGGCTTGCACAAAGGGAGGCGTTCATATAGAACCCCAACGTGCAGGGCCAAGGGAAATGGCGGCAACGCTGGGGTTCGCAAGCTCACCACAACCTATATGGTAAACAGGTGCAATCGCCCTGCGGCTGATACGGGATTCGGCTTTTTCCAGTACGTGCGCATTCCCCGCCGGACGGCAGGGGTTGCGTTTAACGCTTCGAGAACTGTTTGGCGCGGCGGGCCTTGTGCAGGCCAACTTTTTTACGCTCGACTTCGCGGGCATCGCGGGTTACGAACCCGGCGGCACGGAGACTCGTTTTCAAGGTGGAATCGAAATCGATCAGGGCGCGGGTGATGCCGTGACGCACTGCACCAGCCTGACCGGATTCGCCGCCGCCGGTCACGTTGACCATGATATCGAAACGGTCTTCGCTGCCGGTAAGCACCAGCGGCTGACGGACGATCATCCGCCCGGTTTCGCGGGAAAAGAACTCATCGACCGGTTTGCCGTTAACGATAATGCTACCGGAACCCAATTTCATGAACACACGGGCAACAGCGGTCTTGCGGCGGCCTGTGCCGTAGTTGTAAGTAACGGCCATTCGCGGCTCCTCAGATTTCAAGAACTTTCGGCTGCTGGGCGGTGTGCGGATGCTCCGCGCCCGCATAGCATTTCAATTTTTTTAGCATCGCGTAGCCGAGCGGGCCTTTTGGCAGCATGCCCTTGACGGCTTTCTCCAGCACGCGGCTAGGGAAGCGCTGTTGCAGCTTGGTGAAATTTGTTTCATATATGCCGCCTGGATAACCGGAATGGCGGTAATATTTTTTGTCGGTCGCCTTATTGCCGGTAACACGTAACTTGTCGACATTGACAACGATGATGTAGTCGCCGGTATCGACGTGCGGCGTATAGATAGCCTTGTGCTTGCCACGCAAGCGGCGAGCCACTTCGGCGGCCAGCCGCCCGAGTACCTTGTCAGCGCCATCGACGACAAACCAATCGCGCTGAACCTCGTGCGGCTTGGCGGAAAACGTTTTCATGTAAAACCCTCGAAGCGTAAGTATTGAGCCGGAAATCGGCCATCAATCAAACGGAAAGCTTGTGATATTAGCACCTCACGTACCGAGCGTCAATCACGACACAAGCAATTCCCCTCCCTGCGGAAGCGCGGGGTTATAGGTTGAGGTGCGCGAGGCAAACCCCAACGTTATTGGCATTCCCGTACCCCTGCAACCACCCCGCCCCTTCGGGGCACCCTCTCCCGCAAACGGGGGAGAGGTTCGTACTTTCCTCACCCGCTTGGCGCCTGGAGGGGTGGCGCGAAGCGACGGGGTGGCCGCTCCGCCGCACGGTTTCAGGCCACCTTGAATTTCAACACCGCGTCGCGCACGGATCGCGTCAGTTGCTCGATATTCTTCGTCGCCTCGGAAGAACTACGCGCTGCGGCGCTGTTTTCTTCCGCCGCCTGGGCAACGCGCTCCACCTGCTGCGCAATCGACTGGCTGGCGACGCCCTGCTCGGCCAGAACCGAGGTGATGTCACCAACGTGCGTCCGCACCTGTTTGGCGCCTTCCTGGATGTCCGTGATCGCAGACCCGGCCTGATCGGCCAGCGCAACGCCGGATTCGACCCGTACGGTGGCATTGCCCATCGTCTTCACTGCCGAATTCGAACTGCTCTGGATGGCTGAAATCATCGCGCCGATCTCGCCAGTGGCGCTCGTGGTGCGTTCGGCCAGTTTCCTCACCTCGTCGGCAACGACGGCAAAGCCGCGCCCCTGTTCGCCAGCACGTGCCGCTTCAATGGCCGCATTCAGCGCAAGCAGGTTGGTCTGGTCGGCAACATCCTTGATCACCTGCACGATGCTGGAAATCTGTTCGGACTGCTTGCCCAGTTCGATAATGCCCTTGGAAGATTCGCGTACGGCCTCGGCCATGGCATGCATTTCGCCAACGGTCTGACGGATGACATCGCCCCCCTGTTGCGAAAGCTCGCCGGTATGCTGTGTAATTTCGGCGGTTTCCTGTGCGTTCTGGCTGATATGGCTGACGCTGACGGTCATTTCTTCGATTGCGGCAGCCATCGCCGAGGAAGACTCGCTGGTCATCTCGGAACTTGCAGCAACCTGCTGCGCGGTAGTGGAAAGCTCGGTTGCGGCAGTGTCGAGCCGGTTCACATTATCAAGGATATCACGCAGGGTCGTTTGCAAAACAGACAGCAATTGATTGAACGAGGCTGCGGTTTGCCCCACTTCATCAGCACTGGAGACGTCCATGCGTCGGGTAAGATCGCCGCTCCGTTCGACTTCGCCTATCACCTTCTGCAAGCCCGACAACGGGGTAACGATAGAGTAGATGATGCGCCAGGAAATGAACATACTGAGCAACAGGCCACCGATCAAAACAGACAGCATCCATAGGCGCGATGAACTATAGGCTGAGGCGCTATGCTCGTTGTTCTGCTTGGCGAGTGCGTCATTCACGTTGATCAATTCGTCGACGGATCTTTCCAGAACCGCTCCCCGTGCGCGGTATCCCTGGATGTAGTGTGACAAGACCTCAGGGGAAAAATCTTCTGCGCGAAGCGCAGCGAGGGCAGGACGGACAGTGTCATTAACGTAACGTTCGTAGTTATCACTAAAGTTGGACACCAACTTCTTTTCTGACTCCGTCAGGCGGGTAGAGACAAAGCGATTCCATGCCTCATCAATCTGCTTCAGCAGGGATTCCATCTTGTTCAGATGATCCCCGAGCCCGTGATCGGCATGGAGTTTGCTGATAGCTAATTCGGGGTCATGCTGGAAAGCGCGGAAAAATTCTGCGCTCAACGAGACGATGGCGATCTCAAGCTTGCCGAGTTGAGCCAACACCACGGCACCTTCGTTATACATGACATCAGCTTCGTGATCCATCTTCGACATACCGAGTATCCCGAACACTGCGACGACGATGGTAACCACGGAAGTAACTGCAGTGAGGAAATACAGCCTGCTGCCGATTTTGAGGTTGTTGAACATGTCACTGCTCCCGATGAAATGAAACCACCTTGCCAAAACAAAAGGCAATCGGTTCACTCAAACCTTAAGATTATACTCAGTACGCATAAACTACCGACCACCCAGGCACGTATGGTTCTGCGCGCCCATTTACATGGTGTTGCCCGATGTTGTTGCCGGGTGCGGTTTTCCACCCAAGAGCAACCCTCATCGCAAGGAATATCCAACAAACCGACTTACAAGCAACATCCGCGTACGTAGTATCCACACAACAGTAACGTTATAGTGTAAAAAAATACCTATTTCATGTCATGTCGCAACGACTATTCATTTGCAGTGCGAACGCTTTCATCAAAACAAGGGGGCGGTCAGATAAGCTGACCGCCCCTTTCTCAGACCTACTCGGCATGGGTTCAGATTCTGAATTTCGCCACCGAGTCGCGCACGGCTCGTGCCAATTGCTCGATATTCCTTGCCGCCTCGGAAGAACTACGCGCTGCGGCGCTGTTTTGCTCCGCCGCCTGGGCTACACGCTCAACCTGCTGCGCAATCGATTGGCTGGCGGTGCCCTGCTCGGCCAGGACTGAGGTGATGTCGTCAACGTGCGTCTGCACCTTATGGGCACTCTCCTGGATATCCGTGATCGCCAACCCGGCCTGGTCGGCCAGCACAACACCGGATTCAACCATTTCGGCAGCATGACACATCGTTTTCACCGCCGAGCCAGAACTGTTCTGGATGGCTGCAATCATCGCGCCGATCTCGCCGGTGGCGCTCGTGGTACGTTCGGCCAGTTTCCTCACCTCGTCAGCGACGACGGCAAAGCCGCGGCCCTGTTCGCCGGCACGCGCCGCCTCAATGGCCGCGTTCAACGCCAGGAGGTTGGTCTGGTCGGCAACATCCTTGATCACCTGCACGATGCCGGAAATCCGTCCAGACTGCTTGCCCAGTTCTGTGATGCTCTCGGAGGACTCGCGCACCGCATCGGCCATGGCATGCATTTCCTTGACGGTCTGCTGGATGACCTTGCTGCTATGTTGCGAAGCTTCGCCGGCACGCTGCGTGATTTCGAAGGTTTCCTGCGCGTTCTGGCTGATTTGAGTGACACTGACGGTCATCTCCTCGATCGCGGCGGCCATTGCCGATGAGGATTCGCTGGTCATCTCGGAACTTGCGGCAACCTCCTGCGCGGTACTGGAAAGTTCGGTCGCGGCAGCGTCGAGATGGTTCGTATGGCCAAGGATCTCGCTCAAGGTTTTTTGCAGGGCGCCCAGCAATTGGTTGAACGAGGCCGAAGTCTGGCCTACCTCGTCGGAACTGGAAACATCCACGCGCTGCGTGAAATCACCACTTTGTTCAATTTCACCCATCACCTTCTGTAAGCCCGACAACGGGGCGACGATGGAGCGAATGATGCCCCAGGCAATCAAGGTACTCAGTAGCATCCCGATGGTAAAAGCCACCAGCATGTATGCGAGCGACGAGTCATAAGTTTCTATGGCTTCCACGAAGTTCGCCTTGGCGAGTTTGTCATTCAACACGATCAGATCATTGGCGGTTCTCTCCAGGGAAAACCCCAAATCGCGGTGTCCTCCAACGAACCGTTCCAAGACAATATTGGAAAAATCGTTCGCGTTCAGAGAAGCGAGGGTGGGACGGAGGATATCCCTGACGAACGGGGCGTAGTTTTCCGTGAACCTGGAAACCAGTAGCTTTTCCTCATCCGCCAGGGGGGTAGCGGTATAGTTTGCCCACGCCTCGTTGATATCCTTGATCCGCGCTTCGGCTTTGTCCAGATGTTCCTTGACCGTGTGGTCAGTATGGGTCTTGGAAGCTTCTGCGGCAGGGTCGTGCTGGAAGGCGCGGAAAACATCGCCGACCAGCGCATTGAGGGTAGCATTGACTTTGCCAAGCTGAGCCAGTGCTACAGCCCTCTCGTTGTACATAACATCCGTATTAACCGCCATCTTTTTCATGCCGGATACTCCGAACAACATGACGATTACGGTAATTACGGAGACAAAAGCAGTGAGGAAAAAGAGCCTACTACCTACTTTGAAGTTATTGAACATATCTGCTCCTAAAATAACATTAGCTCTCTCCTCAAACCAACTGCATAGACGTGCAAAACTTGAAAAACCAGCATAAAAAAACCACCAGCTATCCAAGCACGTACAATCCCGTATGGCCATTTTTTTGGCACTTTTGCTGAAAACGGATTTTCCGTTTATGCGTAGTTTCCGCATAAGAGATATCCGTTACTTTGGATAAACAGCTTGTATAAACAGTATCCACATAGCAGTAATGAAATAGTGTAAAAAAATACCATTTCATGCTATATTGCGATAAATATTTATTTGAAGTGTGGAAATTTTCATAAAATAAAAAAGGAAACGAATAATCAACTTGAGCACCGTGCCATCCAATATGGGTTTATACGCAGAATTTCTCTGCCGAATCGCGTACTGCTGGAGAAGGGAAGATGGTGGGGATACACGCCCATGCTGGGCGCACCACGAAAAAAAAACGCAGCCCGGTAGGACTGCGTTAAATCCACACCAAAGACGAGGGTGGAGGAGACACCACAGAATCGCGCATCGTTAGCGGTCAGATTAGTTCACATTATGAACTTAAACCCACGTTGAACACAAGGTTTTTATGCGTCCCCCTCATCCTGGCTGCTATCTTGCCGGTTCGGCCAACGAACAGTAACCTGGCGGCGGTTCGGCGTGCCGGGAACGGAACAGCAAACGCGACAATTCGGTCAAGGCAAGCTGGTACACCCCGCGCTTGAACTCGATGACCGCGTCCAACGGAACCCAGTAATCGTTCCAGCGCCAAGCGTCAAACTCGGGATGCGGGCTGGATCGTAGGCAAATATCCGAGTCGTGCCCCATCAGCCGCAGCAAATACCAGATCTGCTTCTGCCCGCGATAGGTGTTGCGCCATTCCCGCTTAATCCAATGCTTGGGTACGTCGTAACGCAACCAGTCACGGGTTCTGCCGAGAATCCTGACGTGTTCCGTGCGCAAGCCAATTTCTTCCTGCAACTCCCTGTACATCGCCTGCTCCGGCGTTTCGCCGTGCTTGATGCCACCTTGCGGGAACTGCCATGAATGCTCGCGGATGCGTTTTCCCCAGAACACCTCGTTTCGCGTATTGACAAGAATAATGCCGACGTTCGGGCGATACCCTTCACGGTCGAGCATAATCGAACCTTCAGTTTTGTAAAATTAGCCCGATTCTTTCATATTTATCCGCACATTTGAAGCCGCCGCACCGTAAGCGCGCTGAAACGAAGCCGCACACCGCGTTAAAATCAATGAGTTAACAAACCACTACGACCCATTTTCATGCGCGCCAGCCAATTCCACTTCAACACCCTCAAGGAAGCCCCCGCAGACGCTGAAGTCGTGAGCCAGAAGCTCATGCTGCGTGCGGGCATGATCCGCAAAGTCGCCGCTGGCATCTACGATTACATGCCGCTGGCGCTACGCTCCATTCGCAAAATCGAAGCCATCATCCGCGACGAACTCAACCGCGCAGGCGCACTGGAGATTTCCATGCCACTGGTGCAGCCTGCCGAGTTGTGGCAGGAAACCCGCCGATGGGACAAGATGGGCCAGGAAATGTTGAGGCTGCGCGACCGCCACGGACGCGATTTTGCATTCCAGCCCACTTCGGAAGAAGCCGTCACCGACATCGCCCGGCAGGAACTTAAAAGCTACCGGCAACTCCCCTGCAATTTCTATCAGATTCAAACCAAATTCCGCGACGAACGCCGTCCGCGCTTCGGGCTGATGCGTGGGCGCGAATTCATCATGAAAGACGGTTATTCGTTCGACCGCAACCCTGAAAGCGCCAGTAAAAGCTACGAAGCGATGTACGCAGCCTATCGCAATATCTTTGATCGCATCGGTCTTGTCTATCGCGCGGTCGCCGCCGACACCGGCGCGATTGGCGGCGACCTCTCGCATGAATTCCAGGTTATCGCCGACACCGGCGAAGATGCCCTTGTTTATTGCCCGGATTCGGACTACGCCGCCAATATCGAACTGGCCGAAACCCTACCGCTCATCCCGGCGCGCGCAGACGCTTTCGCCCCGCTCGCCAAGACCGTCACCCCCGGTATGGAGGCTTGCAGCGCGGTAGCCGAATTCCTCAGCGCGCCGCTTGCCTCCACCGTCAAATCGCTCGTGCTCGCCAGTGACGAACTCGACGATGCCGGACACATCGCCGCCACGACACTCTGGTTGCTGCTCGTCCGGGGCGACCACGAACTCAATGAAACCAAGGCTGGCAAGATAGACGGGCTGGACACCGGGTTCCGTTTTGCTTCCGAAACGGAAATCATCGAGCACT
Organism: Betaproteobacteria bacterium; assembly: GCA_009779355.1. GTDB lineage: Bacteria > Pseudomonadota > Gammaproteobacteria > Burkholderiales > Rhodocyclaceae > WRNU01. The sequence goes on from WREK01000073.1 coordinate 7,420, forward strand.
TCGGCTGTAAACCCGGTTATCTCGGCCCCATCGCCCCCCGCAAACCCGTGCGCGTCGTTGCCGACCGTACCGTGGTCAACATGTCCGATTTCATCTGCGGCGCGAACGCCGAGGGCTACCATTACACCGGTGTGAACTGGGGGCGCGACCTGCCCGAACCCGAAATCGTCGCCGACATCCGCAACGCCGTTATCGGCGACCCCTCGCCGGACGGCAAGGGCACGCTTGCCATCGACCGGGGCATCGAAGTCGGGCACGTCTTCTATCTTGGCGACAAGTACTCCCGCGCCATGAACGCCACCTTTCTCGATATCGACGGTAAACCCCGTTTCTTCGAGATGGGCTGCTACGGTATCGGCGTCACCCGCATCCTTGGTGCAGCTATCGAGCAGAACAACGACGAACGCGGCATCCTTTGGCCCGCCCCCATCGCGCCGTTCGAGGCCGTCGTCTGTGCCGTCGGATGGGGCAAGTCCGAGGCCGTGCGCCTTGAAGCCACGCGGCTCTACGAGGCGCTACGCACAGCAGGCATCGACACCATTCTCGACGACCGCGATGAGCGTCCGGGCGTAATGTTCACCGATTGGGAGCTTATCGGCATCCCGTTCCGCCTGACCGTCGGCGAACGCGGCCTGAAAGAAGGCATCGTCGAAGTCCAACTCCGCCGGGGAGGCGAACAATTGAAGCTTGTTCCCGACAAGGCTGCCGGATACATCATCGATCTCCTGCGGAGAGACGTGTTGTGAGACGTGGTACGTGAAACCTCGTCTTTTGCTCCTGCTTGCCGTCTGTGCCTGCGTGCTGGCCAGTTCACCGACACAGGCAGGAAACCAGAAAGAAGAACGCCTGGCCGCCAGCATACGCGCCGCCTTACATCAGGCCGTAAGCGATGCCCCGCCCACCATCGCGATCGAAGATATTGCCGAACGTGACCGCTGGCTCACCGAGATGTCCCTGCGCCTCGAAAAGCGCATTCCCGACCCGAATACCCGCAAGGAACTGCTGACTACGGTTCACTACGAAGCCACGCGCGCAGGACTCGACCCACAACTCGTCCTCGGCCTCATCCAGATCGAAAGCCGGTTCCGCAAATACGCACTCTCGAAAGCTGGCGCACGCGGCTATATGCAGGTCATGCCGTTCTGGATCGAAGCCATCGGCAACAAGGAAGACAACCTTTTCCACATGCGCACCAACCTGCGTTACGGCTGCACCATCCTGCGCCACTACATCGATCTTGAAAAAGGCAACCTTTTTATGGCCCTGGGCCGCTATAACGGCAGCCGGGGCAAACCAGAGTACCCTAACCTCGTATACGCCGTCTGGCATAAGCATTGGACATGGACGCCATCGCAAACGCCCACGCAAGTGGCGACGGCATCGCCTTCGCCCGCTTCTGCGGCTCCTGCGGTTCCCGCTACGGTTCCCGCGGCTCCTGCTGCTCCCGCTACGGTTCCCGCAGCTCCCGCTGCCGCAAGCAAGCCACCGCCAGTCGTCGCCGCACTGGACAAACCGGCTTCGGAACCGCCACCTGCCCTCAAGGCTCTTGCCTCGGCAAACAAACCGCCCGCAGCCCTGCCGCAAACCGCTGTCGTAACGCCTGCCCCGGTTCCTGCGCCGCCACAAGCCGCCGCCCCTTCCCCCGAGCCGCACACGCCCGTCCGCCGGGATATCGTCATCGTACGCTGACCCGAAAAGCACTTTTTCCCGTGCCGGGTATCTCGTGCCTTTATAAACTATTGTATAGGGCACCTCGAAAAACATCGGGTTTGGCTAAAAGAGCAAAAATTTTTCCAATGAAATCAAAGGGAAATTTTTCTGACTCCATGAAACAAGGGAGTTTTTCGAGGTGCCCTATACTCATTTATCAAGTGACAAAGTCCGTGAAGTTTTTCATGGTTTACCGGCTGTTGTGTTTGCATTTTTTAAATGACATAAATTCCCTGAAACAGAACGCACAAAAATGAAAATTCCTGGCATCAAAGGTCTTCGCCGTTACGCTCGTCAAGCCGGTCAAGGGATGGCGGAATACATCATCATTGTGGCGGTGATTGCGATCAGCAGTATTTTCGTATACACGCAGTTTGGGGATGTATTACGAAACCAGACGGCAGCGGGTGCAAAGGCGTTGGCCGGACAGAGCGGCGAGGGACTGACGGCCGCCGCCCAGAATGCGGCGGATCTGGCCGCGATGGCCGCGATGGACGCGTCTGGCAAAGGGATGGGGGATTTTGCTTCTCCAGGTAGAGGTTACGGGTCGCCGGGTGGTGGCGGTGGCGGTGGTGATGGCGGTGGTGATGGCGGGTCGCCGGGCGGAGGTGGCGGGCCGTCGGATGGACTAGCAGGGGATATGGTGCCACCTCCCCCTGTTACGCCCGGCCCGACGATATATGCCTCGCCACTGGATGATCCTGCCATACAGGCTCTCATTGCCAAATCGCCGACACTGCAAGGGGATATAGAAAAATTGCGCGCTGATGGGTGGGAAATCGTCTATAAAGAAGGCATAACTGGCGCAGGCGGTGCAACCAAAGGCACTAAACTCATTCGTATCAATAGCGAGTATCGGAAAAACCCGCTCATAGTGATGCGGATACTTGCCCATGAAGTAGGGCATGCACGCAATGACCTTTCTGCAGACTGGTCTTCAGAAGACACTTTTGTGCGGAGTAACTTGCTGGACGAAGGGGAAGCGGTTTTATATGCCATTGAAATTCAAAGGGACATCCTGAACCCTAACACGGGAGGCGGTGCTGGTCAGAACATCGGGCTTGCTGGCACTTCCGCCTATCATGGAATCTATAACGGTTGCTATGACGACCTTGAGAGCGGGAAGATTACCCGTGAAGCCGCCCGTGAAGAGATAGCTGGAGTCTACAAAATAGAAACAGTAGGCGGCAAAACTTACGATCAGTATTACAGAGAGCAATATCAAAAACCATCTGCAACACCTTAGTACTCAGATTGACCGAGTGGGGCTAAACTCCATGCTATGCTGTGAAGTACAGGAGCTTTTGTAATGAAAAAACTGGATTCAACCACCGGGCTGATCTGTGCCGTGTGTTTTTTGTCGTGTATTGCGGTCAACGGAGCACTCGCTTCCAGCATTGTGCCGACGGGCGGCCCCGCCCAAGCCCGTCAGGAGGACAAAATAATGAATCTTGTGGAACTGGTGCAAAGGCTGGAAGATGCCAACCCCTGGACGGTCGAGAAAGTTTCGGAAGCATTGGGAGGTGTTGATTTAACGCTTGCCCGCTCTGATCAATATATTTATTCATACACTGCAAATGATATTGCTTACGAAGACGGACTGCTTTTTAGGGAAATATGGCTTCGTCATAGATCTGAAACAAAAAAAATGATCAGGATAATATTAAGTGTCAGCAGGGATACGAAATGCTATACGCTTGCCAATCTCGAAAAGATGTACCCTAACATTCATGATGAACAGAAAATTTATGATCGTGGCGTAAATTTTTTCGCTATAAAACGATCATGGGGGCGTATATTGTTTGGTTTTGAAAATGAACGGCTTGAGTGTTTGGGAAATATTGTTTTTGTCCCCAAAGAAGAGGAATGACAGGTGTGGCGTATAGGGCAAACAACCATTAACAGGATGCTCAAAAATTCCCCGGCACCTTCGGTAACTGGCCTCTGACGGCGACGGATTGGATTCGACAAACCCCTGGAGAAACCTGGGAACCCGTTTCAGGTGGTTTTTTGGCCCC
>WREK01000074.1 GCA_009779355.1 Betaproteobacteria bacterium
CCAATACGACGTCCAAGGACTACTTACCCAAGACACCGACGAAGACGGCCGAACCCGTACCTACGACTACGACACCTTCCAACGCCTCACCAACCAAAGCGACGCGCTCGCCAACGCCACCCGCTACGGCTACCAGATCGCCGACGGATCAAACACGGGCAGCCTGGGTAGTCTCATCGGCCCCACCGACATCCAAACTCCCACCTCCCGTAAGCAGATCAAATACGACAGCCGCGAGCGACTGACCAGCGAAACCTTGATCAACCCCAACGCCAGCGGCATGCACACGATCATCAGCAGCAAGACCTACGATGCCAAAGGCCAACTCCAGAGCGAAACCGACGCCGACGGCAAGACCCGTAGCTACCAATACAACGCCCTGGGGCAAATGATCGAAGCCACCGATGCGCTGGGCGGCAAGACCAAAAAAATCTACGACGCACGCGGCAACCTCATTGAACTCACTGACGCCAAAGGCAACGCCACGAAATTCAGCTACGACCGCAACGACCGGCTGACAAAAGAGACCCTGCCACTGGGAGAAACCACCAGCTACCACTACGACGAAGCGGGCAACCTTATCGAGCGCACCGACCCGCAAGGCATCAAAAAACAATACACCTACGATGCAGCGAACCGCCTTACTGAAGTGAAGCAACTGAAGGCTGGGGTACTCATCCGTACCACCACCCAGACCTGGGATGCCGACAATCGGCTGACTGGCTGGACGGATACCGACCCAAGTCGTCCCGCCGAGCACCAAACCACCCAAGCGGCAATCACCTACGACGATGCCGGACGCAAGACCGGGGAGCGCGTCAGTTATCCCAATCCCGCTGGCAGTGCCTACACCCTCAACTACGGCTACCAATACAGTCTGGCCGGCAACAAGACCAGCCTCATCTGGCCTGACGGCACCGCCATCGGTTACGGCTACAGTCAGCATAATGAACTGGAAACCGTCAGCATTCCCGGTGAAGGCACGATCAGCGTCAGCCAGTTCAAATGGACGGCCCCGGCCAAAATCACGTTGCCCGGCGGCGGGGCACAGGAGAAGACCTGGGATGGGCTGCTCAAGCTTGAAAGTCTGAAAGCCAGGACGCCGGGTCAGCAGACCACGCTCGATCTGACCAATACCTACGGGAATCGGCAAGAAATCAAGACGGCCAACCGTACCGATACGGTGAACGGTAGCAGCAGCACCAAGAATGCCGCTTATGCCTACGATGACGAACTGCGACTGGTTCAGGTGAAGAGCGATACGGGCTGGCTGTTCTCCGATACCGAGGCGTTTATTCTCGATGCCGTGGCCAATCGGACGCAGCACAGCAATACCGGCAGCGGGGTCTGGCAGTATGACCAGAACAATCGGTTGCTCAGTCGGCCGGACACAAACGGCGGTACGGTGAGCTATGAGTATGACCAGAACGGCAACCAGATCAAAAAGACCGAAGGGGCGAAGGTCACCACCTTCCTCTACGACAGCGATAACCGGCTGATCGAGGTCAAAGACCAGAACAACACAATAGCCAAATACGGCTATGACCCGTTCAACCGGAGACTGTGGAAGGAGCAGTATCGGGACAGGGCGGGGAACCTGCTCACCCAGGCCACGCGCACTTACTACCTGTACAGCGATGAAGGGCTGATTGCCGAAGCGACGCAGGCGATCATGCTGAATGCGGGGAGCGTCACAGCGAGCCAGGAACCAGCCATCACGACGCAATACGGGCCGAAGCCCGACAGTCCGTTCACGACCGGCATCCTGTTCGTCAAGACGAAGAACAGCAACGGGCAGAACACGATTGCCTACTACCATCATAACCACCTTGATACGCCGATACAGGCGACGGACAAGAATGGGAAGGTGGTGTGGGCGGCACAGATTGAGGCGTTTGGGGCGGTGACAATCATCACGCCCAGCCCGACGGCGGAGAGACCGACGATTACTTCCAACCTCCGGTTACCGGGACAGTATGAAGACCAGGAAACCGGGCTCCATTACAACTGGAACCGGTATTACGATTCCCAAACGGGGAGGTATGTTACGGGGGATCCGATTGGAATCGAAGGGGGAGCCAACTTTTATGTATATGTCGGTGGTAACCCTGTTGGTTATACCGATCCACTTGGGCTCTGTAGGCGAGGTTATAAGCCGATGGATGGTAACCCCGGTGTTTGCGTACCCGATGATCGAGTCGAACCCGATGTGTGCGCTACAGGAGATTGTGGTATAGGCTATTCTCCTGTCATGAATTGCTCGTGCACAATTGACTGCATGAAAGGCGATCCACCAGAAGATGTCAAGGATTTCTGCAATTTGATTCCAAGCCTAAGAGTGAGAGGCGTTGGAGTGTCAGTTGGTGAAATATGTGAGGAATTGCTTAAGGGGTTTTCGTGTTCTATGAAATGCGATAGCTTCTGCAGACCACCGAAAGACAAACCATGCCCATAATGAGGATTTTGCGATGTATTCGTTAAAAAACATGCTGTATATTAATGCGATTTTCGGTGCCACAGGAGGCGTCTTAACTGCGATATTATATTTGATCAAAAACATCGGTGATGGTGACTATTTGACCATGCTGGCAGTTTTCGTTGCAGCACCGCTGTTTCAATCAATAACGCTCATGGTATATACCCTGATAGGATACCCTGTCGTTAATTGGTTGATTAAGAATGGGATTGTAAAAATTTAGAAATCAAAAAACTGGAATCGGCTCTATGACCCGGAGCAAAATAGGGGCGGACCACGATTAATTAAATGGTTATCAGGCATTAAATTGTGGTCCCTTGTTTTCCCAGGGCCTTTTCACTCGCTCATCATAGCGGTTGAATTCCAAGAATACTGCAAAACCGGGGTCAGACCCCGGTTTCCCGCTTGCTTTCGAGGAGGTGGTCGTGGTCATCAAATCCAGTATACACACAGGAGGCAAATGGCTTTAGTCTGCCAAGGATTGCTTTCTGGAGGACGCTGTGGATAATAGCGGCCTTGTTTCGATGTTTTGTTTTTCCAAAAAACCTATTCCGAAGGCTTTGTTGTCGGATCAAAATGTGTTCCAGAGAGAAATTCCAGATGAAATACAAACTCGATTCTTGGGTAGGGAATGGTGTGCGGTAAATTTGGGCGACTGGAGAAATGTTGCAACTGTAATCGCTATCAAGCACTTTATGACTGCAGGCACCTTCTATTATTACGTTCCATCACTTCTCGTTGGTGTTTTGGATAACTTCGATTTTGTTGACTGGCCCTTGGAAGCATTGGTTCCAAGCAGTACTTCTAGAGTTCAGAAAGGCAAGTGGTGGTTTGACTATTTCTCTTTGTTTTCAGCAAGGCAGCGCGCTGCTGTCTTGGAATTTATATATTATATTGACAAAGCGGCTTCTGAGTATGTCTTGGATACAAATCTCTTAGGAGTTGCGAGGCAAATATGGCGTCCCGTCTAATCAACGGAAATAGTGGACGCACCCCGGTTACACTCATCGTTCAAGAAGGACGTTGGGTTCTACTGGACAATCACGCGGTACAGCCATGAAAACAATCCATCATCTTCTCTTTATGCCGACCTTTGAATTCGCTGGGAAGCAGCCATGAGCGCGCCAGAAACGATTGAGCTTGCCTGTTCGCTGGGGCTGAAGTGGATTGACATGGCGCATTTGCGTGAAATGCGCACGCGCTGGGATGCGATCGGCTATACCGATGCGGTGGCCCGCAAGATTGCCGTGCTGGAGTCGGCGGCGGACGATTCGACGGCGGCCCGGCGGGTTTGCCTGGCGTTGACCGACCATCGCGACGCGGCGGCGGAGACTTGGGGGCTCAATCAGTGTCGCCGTTTGGGAATTCACGATGTCACGGTGAGCCTCGTCGACCCCGACGATTTCGAAGTACTGCTAGCGCAACACGAGCGCCAGATGCGCGCCATGGACGGCTTTCAGACGGTCGAGGCCGAAGCCGATGGCGAGGAACTCGCGGCGGTGATCAGCATGGTCTCGATCCAGCAGGAGACAAGCCCGGTCATCAAGCTGGTCAACTCGACGCTGTACGATGCTCTCAAGCTCAACGCCAGTGACATCCACTTGGAGTGCGATGCGCAAGGCCTGCGCGTGCAATATCGTCTCGACGGTGTTCTGGTCGTGATCACCGAAGTGGCGGGTGCCGACATGGCCGAACAGGTGATCCAGCGTGTCAAGGTCATGGCCGAACTCGATATCGCCGAGCGCCGCATTCCGCAGGATGGCCGCTTCAAGGTACGGGTGAGCGAGCGCGACATTGATTTTCGGGTGTCGATCATGCCGAGCATCTTCGGAGAGGATGCGGTGCTACGGCTGCTGGACCGCAAGGCCCTCACCGAGCAGGCGCAAAGCCTGACCCTGGAAAGCCTCGGTCTACGGGAACAAACCAAGACCGCGATCCGGCGGCTGGCAGGCAAGCCCTACGGCATGTTGCTGGTCACGGGGCCGACCGGCTCGGGCAAGACAACAACGTTGTACGGAACGATCACGGAGATCCATACAGGCCGCGACAAGATCGTCACGATCGAGGATCCGGTTGAGTACCGCCTGCCGCGCGTTTTGCAGATTCCGGTGAACGAAAAGAAAGGGCTGACTTTCGCGCGCGGGCTGCGCTCCATTCTTCGCCATGATCCGGACAAGATCATGGTGGGCGAAATCCGCGACGACGAAACGGCGCAGATCGCCGTGCAGGCCGCCTTGACAGGCCACCTCGTGTTCACCACCGTGCATGCGAACAATGTGTTCGATGTACTCGGCCGTTTCCTGCACATGGGGGTGGACGGATACAGCTTTTCCGCCGCGCTCAACGGTATCGTGGCCCAACGCCTGCTCCGGGTGAACTGCCCTTCGTGCTCGACGGCGGTCGATGCCGAGCCCGCAGCCTTGATCGCGTTGGGTGTTGTACCCGCCGATACCGGTTCTTGGACACTACGCGCCGGCAAGGGGTGCGGTCATTGCCGTGGCACTGGTTTCAAGGGCCGTCGCGCGGTCGCTGAAGTGCTGGTGCTGAACGATAAGCTGCGCGAGCTGATCGCGGCGCAGGCTCCGATTTCCGTGTTCAAGGAGGAGGCACGGCAAGCCGGGTGGACGCCATTGCTGGACATGGCCGTCGAATTGGCGGCGGCGGGCGAAACGACGCTCGACGAAGTTGCCCGCGTCGCCGGTTGAAATATGTCCAAGCCGATTTTTTACCTTTATATCGGGGCCGAACGGTTGCAGGCTGCTTGGTCGAAACAACGCGGCGCCGAACTTCATATGTTGTTCGATGCCGGGTATGCGTCGGGCGACGCGGCGCCCATGATTTCTCCCAAGGGATTGTCTGCCGGCGCAATGGAGGCCATGACCGCGCTCGTGGGTATGTGCGAAGCCGAGACGGCGCTTGGACAAGGCGTCGACTTTCGCGTGCTGGTTTCGGACCAGTGGGCGCCGAGTGCTTCCGTTCCCTGGAGCGCATCGCAGTATCGATCATCGGCGGCGATTGCGGAGGCTCTCGGCGAGTTGCGCGAAACCGGGCACGATGTCGCATCTGCAGGCCTGATTCGCGTAGACGATGCCCCGTTGCGGCAACCGCGGTTGGCGGTTTGCTATCCGGCTCCCTTGCTTGAATTCGTCGATCAATTATCGACCGCGCTGCGGACGCGACCGCGTTCGATCATGACTTTGTCAGCACTGGCCTGGCGAGGCCGCGATGAGCCAGCGCCGATGCCGGTACGGCCGGAGCGCGTGCTGGCCATAGTTGAGTCGGGCAATCAGGTGATTCTGGTTCGCGGGCAACGCTCATCGGCGTGCATCGACGAAGTGGTGATCCGCCCGCTGCAACGGGATGATGTTCGGTTGCCTGCGGAGCGGGGATTGCCGGCCGCTGTCGCGGCCATCGTTCAGCGCCTGGGCTGGGATGCCGAGCCTTTGCCCGAGAAGCCCGACGCGGCGTCGTTCTCGGTGATCGATCTGACGGCCAGTGATCCCCTTACGGGCGTCACCGGTCCGCTGGCATGGTGGGTAAAACCCGAGGGTCGGCGCGATGTCGCATCGGCGCATCCGCTGGATGCCGTGGCGCGCTTGGCGCGTCCGTCGCTGTTCAAATTGTTCGTGCTTGCCGCGGTCGTGGGGAGCGCGGCATGGCTGAGTGTCGTGTTATGGCGGAGTGAGGAGCGGCTGCAAAGCGCCCTCGCCAAGGTATCGGCCGCCGAGCGCGTGGTCAATGTTCCAGCGGCGCCGCCGCCATCCATGGATCAGATCAAACGGATCGCCGCCGTCAATGCGGTGATTGCCGATCTCAATGTTCCATTGCCACGCCTGTTACGGGCGTTACAGGCGCCCGAGGATATCCGGGTGGCGCTGTTGGGACTCGAACTCGTCGCCGCAAGAGAGCGGGTGGGTGGGGCAGGGGACATCCGCTCGTCCCGGCCCACGCTCAAGATTCTCGCCGAGGCGCCCTCAAGCCGGGACATGACCCGCTATGTCGCCTATTTGGCTGACCGGAAGCCGCTGAGCCAAGCCTATCTCGTCAGACACGAGGCGCCGGATTCAGCCGAAGGCGCCATGAGCGGTGGGCGGGCTGCATATCGGTTTACCGTGGAGGTTGTATGGAACGACTAGTTTTGCGCCTGCGCTTGGGAATCTTGAACCTCTGGTGGCAGTGCCGTCATGTGGCGCGGCGCTCATGCCGCGGCCTCGGGGTGGATGGCTTGCTTGTCCTGGCTGGCCTGCTGCTGGTCTGCGGCCTTGTGGCGGGCGTGGCCTACGTCAGGGAAGAGCAGGCGGCTGTGCGCGACCTCGGCTCGATGGCCGAAGCAGTGCCGTTACCCCTGCCAGCGGCCGTGGAGGTTTCCAACCTCGAGAAATTTGAACGCATACTGCCTGCCCACGACGACATACCCGAATTGCTCGGTGACCTGTTTGAACTCGCTGGCGAAGAGAAACTGGCGCTGTCGCGGGGCGAATACCGTGCCCAGAATGACGACATCGGCCAGTTCACCAGGTACCGCATGAACTTGCCGGTCAAGGGGGATGCCGCCGCAGTGCAGCGTTTCATCGAGCGGGCGTTGGCTGGTAACCGCAGTCTGGTATTCGAATCCGTCCAGTTCAAGCGCGACCGCATTCAGACGGAGCAGATCGAGGCGCAGGTGCAATGGACGCTTGTCACCGGCTTGCCCGGCCGCGCGGCACGTGAATTGGCGGGTGCGGCGCTATGACATCGCGCGGAATCCTGCTGTTCTTGGCGCTCGCGGCCACCTTGGCGGCCGTGTATTTTGCGCCGGCCACGGAGAATGTCGTGGTGGATGCCGTCGTGCGTCCCGCCGCCGCCGATAGCACCGCCCGCGTCGATAACGGCGTGCGTGTCACCGCCCAGGCGATCGCCTTGCGTTCCCGGGATGAAGCGGATGGCGGTGACCCCAGGCTTTTCTCCGCTCAAAGCTGGGATCCGCCACCGCCCCTGGTTCAGGAAGAAGAGCCGCAAGTCATCGCCGAGGTGCTGCCGCCACAGGCGCCGCCAGCGCCGGTACAGCTTCTGGGACGATACGAGGAGGGCGGGAAAACGGTCATGTTCGCACTACTCAACGGCGATGGCATCGTGTTGCGGCCTGGAGAAAACATCAACGCCGAGTGGCGCGTCGATAGCATCGAGGCGGGGCAAGTCGTGCTCACTTATCTGCCGCTCGAACAAAAACAGAGCCTGCCCTGGACGGTTAACCCATGAAAACAGAAATGAAAACATTCTTTTTGTCTCGCTTTTGCGGGCAATGGACAAGCATGCTGGCTTGCGTGGCGGCCTGTCTGATACTGACTGGGTGTGCTGCCCAGACGGCTTTCCGGGAGGCCAATCAGCGGTTCGCCGACAACAGGCCGGCCGAAGGCTTGGCAAAGCTGGAAGAGGCCGTCAAACTGGATCCGACGAATGCCGAATACCGGGTGGCGCTTTCCACGACACGCGCCAGTCTGGTCAGTCGCTACCTGAATACGGCCGAAGCCCATCGACGGAATGGGCAATTGACAGAAGCGGAGAAGGGGTACCGCGAGGTCATGATCTATGACACCGAAAATGCAATGGCGCGTCAGGGGCTGGAAGCCTTGGTTGTGGAACGAAAGCACCGGCGGGTCGTCGCGGACAGCGAAACCCTGCTGAAGAAAGGTAAGTCTGATGATCTGGCCGCAGCGCTGGACATGTTGCGTCCGGTGCTGAGCGAGAACCCCCGGCAGCGCGATGCGCTCAATCTCAAGGAGCGGATCGAGGAAGCGCAAGGCAAGCTGACCAAGCCGGAAGCCAGACTTGCGGAAAGCTTTCGCAAGACCATCTCGCTGGAATTCCGCGATGCGCCCTTGCGCCTGGTGTTCGATGCGATTGCCAAGGTGTCGAAGCTGAATTTTTTCTTCGACAAGGACATTCGCCCGGATCTGAAAGCAAACATCGTGGCACGCGACACCACGATTGAAGATGCCGTGCGCTTGCTGATGCTGACCAACCAGCTCGAACAGAAGATTCTCAGCGACAACTCCGTATTGATCTATCCCAATACGCCCCAGAAGCTCAAGGACTATCAGACGCTGTCGGTCAGGACGTTCTACCTGTCCAATGCCGATGTGAAGGCGGTGTCGAATACCATCAAGACGATCGTCAAGACCAAGGATCTCATCATCGACGAACGGCTGGGGCTGATTATCATGCGCGATACGCCCGAGGCCATCCGCGTGGCGGAGCGGATCGTTGCGCTGCAAGACCTGAGTGATCCGGAGGTGATGCTGGAAGTGGAGGTGATCGAGATGAAACGCTCGCGCCTCCTCGAATTGGGCGTCAACTGGCCGAATCAGATGTCGCTGTCGCCGTTGCAGGTCGAGGGCGTGCCGCTCGTGCTGAACGACCTGCTTTACTTCAATCGCAACAATCTGATGGTTGGCATTGGGAACGTGACGATCAATGCGCGCAAGGAAGACGCGGATGTCAGCCTCCTTGCCAACCCGAGAATCCGCGTGCGCAATCGCGACAAGGCCAAGATTCTCATTGGGGATCGGGTGCCCGTCATCACGACGACATCGAACGTGACCGGCTTCGTTTCGGAATCGATCAACTATGTCGATGTGGGCCTCAAGTTGGAGGTCGAACCAAACATCTATCTGGACGAGGAAGTAGCCATCAGGGTGAATCTGGAGGTTTCCAGCTTGGTGCGCGAAGTTCTCAGCAAATCCGGATCGCTGGCCTACCAGATCGGCACGCGCGGCGCCAACACCGTTCTGCGGCTTAGGGATGGCGAAACCCAGATTCTGGCGGGCCTGATCAGCGACGAGGATCGCTCGACAGCCAACAAGGTGCCAGGCTTGGGCGATTTGCCGCTAATCGGGCGGCTTTTCGGCAGTCAGAAGGACGATACGGCGCGCAGCGAGATTCTGTTGTCCATCACGCCGCGCGTGGTGCGCTCGATTCGCCGGGTCGACCTGCAATCGGCTGAATTCGAGTCCGGTACCGAAACCAACATCGGCGCGCGGCCATTGCAATTGACCGGCGGCGTATCCGATGCTGCGAAGGCAGCAGCAGGCACCGCTCCAGTGGTCAGCGCGGATGTCGATCCCGTGCTGAAGATATCCCCGAACACCACTCTTCCAGCTTCGGGAATAGCGACTCCGATTGCGGCGGCAGGCAGTCCGGTCAGCCTGGCCTGGCAGGTTCCCGCGCAAGTGAAGGTGGGCGAACAATTCAGCGCCGTCCTGCGCGTCAACAGCCAGCAGCCCCTGCGCGGCTTGCCCGCGCTCGTGAGCTTCGACCCCAAAACCATGCAGATCGTCAGCGCGCAGGAGGGTGACTTCTTCAAACAGGCTGGCGGAAAGAGTACCTTCAGCCAGCGGGTCGATGCCACCCAAGGCAAGGTGTTCCTCACCGGATTGCGCGAGAACCCGGCAGGAGGAGAAGCGGGGATAAACGGCACGGGCAGCTTGGCCATTTTGACTTTCAAAGCCATCAAGGCGAGCGCCGGGGCGCAGCTGCAACTGTTGTCCGCAACCCCCGAGCCGCCATCGTCGTTACCCGTCCCGCCGGTAGAGCAGGTGTTCCAGATTGTTCACTAACCTGCCCGAGCAAAACGTGCCAGTCTGCCGGCAATGCGGCTTCACCTTTGTGGAGTTGATCGCCACGCTCGCGATCATGGCGGTACTGGCGATGGTGACGGTGCCGCTCGCCCAAGTGAGCGTGCAGCGCATCAAGGAACAGGAGTTGCGGGCGTCGCTGACGCAGATTCGCGAGGCGCTCGATGCCTACAAGCGGGCGTCGGATCAGGGGCGTATCGAGAAGAAATTGGGCGAAAGCGGGTTCCCCAAAAAACTAGACGACCTCTGGCAAGGCGTGCCGGACCAGCGCAGTCCAAATCAGCAGAAGCTTTACTTCCTGCGGTCATTGCCGCGCGATCCAACCTTTCCGGATCACCAGATTCCGGCCGCACAGACCTGGGGATTGAGAAGCTACGCCTCGCCGCCCGATGCACCGGCGGAGGGAGAGGATATTTTCGACGTTTATTCCATGTCGAAGAGAGTTGGTCTCAACGGTGTCGAGTACGCGCAATGGTGAAAGCGTCATTTTTTGCGAAAGTCGGTAACGGGGTGCCCGTGTGCGCCAAGCTGGTTTCTTGAAGGGCGATTCTCATAACTCCATAGGCAAGGTTTTAGGGATAAATAAATAAATGCAAAAGAAAACTCACCACTGTGAAGACCAACAATGATGCGCATTGAGACTCGTAAAGTTGGCCTATGCGCCCACCTCGCCGCTCTTTCCCTGGCGCTGTTTCTCTGTGTTGCCCCGGCTGCCGCCCAGACCCCGATCCGCATATCCCCGCCCAATCTCACCTTTGGCACCGAAGTCACCGACCTGAGCGTTCAAACCCCGCTCGGCCCGCTAGCCTGGAAACGCGCCTACAACGGCGCCGGCTGGCGCTTCAATCGACACTGGGACGGCATCAGCGCCAGCTACAAACCGATCATGACCCAGAACACCGGCGGCGGCTCGCCGGTCTCGGCCGGCGTCGGCAGCGCCCCGGCCATCTGCTGGATCTGGGTTGATGAAGAC
>WREK01000075.1 GCA_009779355.1 Betaproteobacteria bacterium
CCTCAAGCAGTTGGGCGAAGACCCGTGGGTCGGCATCGCCCGCCGTTATCCGCAGGGCACGCGCATGTTCGGCAAGGTGACGAACATCACCGATTACGGCGCATTCGTCGAAGTGGAACAGGGCATCGAGGGGCTGGTGCACGTCTCCGAGATGGATTGGACGAACAAGAACATCCATCCGACCAAGGTCGTGCAACTTGGCGACGACGTGGAGGTGATGATCCTCGAAATCGACGAAGATCGTCGCCGTATTTCGCTTGGCATGAAGCAGTGCTCTTCCAACCCGTGGGACGATTTCGCCATCAACCACAAGAAGGGCGACAAGGTGCGCGGCCAGATCAAGTCGATTACCGATTTTGGCGTGTTCATTGGGCTGGAAGGCGGCATCGATGGATTGGTGCACCTGTCTGACCTGTCCTGGAGCGAACCGGGTGAAGAGGCCGTGCGCCGCTTCAAGAAGGGCGACGAGGTTGAAGCTGTGGTGCTTGGCATCGACGTGGAACGCGAACGCATTTCGCTGGGCGTCAAGCAACTGGAAGGCGACCCCTTTACCAATTACATCGCCACGCACGAGAAGAACACTGTGGTGCGCGGGACGGTGAAATTGGTCGAGGCGCGTGGCGCGGTGATTGCGCTGGCCGATGACGTGGAAGGCTACCTGCGTGCTTCCGAGGCTGCCATGCAACGGGTCGACGACCTGACCACGGTGCTCAAGGAGGGCAGCGAGATCGAGGCAGCCATCATTAACGTCGACCGCAAGACCCGTTCGATCAGCCTGTCGATTCGTGCCAGGGATCAGGTCGAACAGAATGAGGTCATGAACAAGCTTGCTTCCGAGAATGCCGCTTCATCCGGCACGACCAACCTCGGCGCGCTGCTCAAGGCCAAGTTGAACGAACAGAAATAACAAACGGGTTTTGACCATGACAAAATCGGAGTTGATTTCACAACTGGCCGCGCGTTTCCCGCAGTTGGTGGTGAAGGATGCTGATTGCGCGGTCAAAATGATTCTTGATGCGATGACCGAAGCGCTTGCAAGCGGGTATCGCATCGAAATCCGGGGGTTCGGCAGTTTCGCGCTGAACCACCGTCCGCCGAAGGTCAGCCGCAATCCAAAATCTGGCGAAAAAGTGCATGTGCCCGCGAAGCGCGTGCCTCATTTCAAGGCAGGCAAGGAATTGCGGGAACGGGTTGATACTGCTGCTGTTTGAGTGTGGATGAAGACACATTCATTGTGGCTTTCATGCATTTAAAATCGAATAGGCAGCTTGGGCTGCCTTTCTTTTTGTCATGTGCTTGGAGATAATACTACCCATGCGTATGCTCGTTTGGTTCGTCCGTTTCGTCCTGTTTCTCCTGTTGTTCGGCTTCGCGCTCAAGAATGACCACGTCGTGGATTTGCGTTTCTTTTTCGACAGGCAATGGCCTTTTCCGCTGGTATTCATCATTTTGGTGGCTTTCGCCGTTGGCGCTTTGATGGGGGTAACGGCTACAATTGCCTCGGTGTTGCGACAGCGACGTGAAATTTCCCGTTTGGGTAAACAACTTGCCCGCGCCAAACTCGCTGCCGAGCAGGCATCGGGCGATGTCGTGCGCGTAACCGGATCATCCTGAAGACAATGGTGGAAGTCGAACCCTGGTGGTTACTGGCGCTGCCGCTTTTCTTCGTCATCGGTTGGCTGGCAGCGCGCATTGATATTCGGCAGGTTGTGCATGAGTCGCGCGCCTTGCCGCGTTCCTACTTGAGCGGCCTCAATTTTTTGCTCAACGAGCAACCGGACAAAGCTATCGACTCTTTCGTCGAAGCAGTGCGCATCGACCCGCAGACGGTGGAACTGCATTTTGCGCTGGGTTCGCTGTTTCGCCGCCGGGGCGAAACTGATCGCGCCATCCGAATGCACCAGATCCTCGTTGACCGCGAAGACCTGACTGAAGAACAGCGCCTTCAGGCTCTTGGCGAACTGGGGCAGGATTTCCTCAAGGCGGGTCTGCTCGACCGTGCCGAGGCGGTGTTCCTCAAGCTGAAGGGGACGCGCGTGAGCGATGTGGCATCGCGCTACCTGCTGGAAATTTATCAGCAGGAAAAAGATTGGACGAGAGCCATCGAAATCGCCGGTGACCTGCCGGATCACGAAAGCGTGCACTGGCAACGCGATATTGCGGAATTCCATTGCGAACTGGCGGTACAGGCTCTGGCCGATTCCCGTTTTGCCGATACCGAGGAGCATGCGGGGACGGCTTTGTCGATCAACCGCAAGTGTGTGCGTGCCAGCCTGATACTGGGTGATTTACGTGCGGCACAGGGGCAGGACGAAGAAGCTCTTGAGACCTGGAAGCGGGTCGAGGCACAAGACCCGGTCTACCTCTCATTTACCGCGCAACGTATTATGGACGCCTATGGCCGCCTCGGACGTATCGAGCAGGGGCATTTATTGCTACGTTCCTGGTTGGAACGTCATCCTTCGCTCGACTTGCTCGATGAATTGTTCCATTGGGAGATTGAAAAGGTCGGTGCGCATGCAGCCTATGAACTGGTGCGCGAAGAATTGCGCCGCAACCCGACCCTGCTGGGCCTGGACAAGTTACTGGAAGCGGCGCTGATAACCGCGCCAGCCGAACATCGTAGCGACATCGAACTGATCAGGCAGTTGATTCATGGGCATACGCGCAGAGTAGCACGCTACCGTTGCGACGCATGCGGTTTCAAGGCTCGGCAATTCTACTGGCGCTGTGCGGCCTGCGGCGGGTGGGAAACCTATCCGCCCCGACGTACTGAAGAGTTTGACTTGGCGCCGTGAAGCAACTAGAGATATGGCATGAATATTACGGTTGTTGGAACAGGTTATGTTGGGCTCGTTAGCGGCGCCTGCTTTGCCGATGTCGGTAACGAAGTGCTTTGCCTTGATGTTGACCCGGAAAAGATCCGCATTCTCGAAGAGGGCGGCCTTCCGATCTTTGAGTCGGGTTTGTTGGAAATCGTGCGTCGCAATGTCCAGGCAGGGCGGCTGTTCTTTACCACAGACATCGCGCGTGCGGCCCGCCATGGTACGGTGCAGTTCATCGCTGTAGGCACGCCACCGGACGAAGACGGTTCCGCCGACCTGCAATACGTACTGGCTGCCGCGCGTAATATCGGTCGGTACATGGACGGTTACCGTGCAGTGGTTAACAAATCAACGGTTCCGGTTGGTACGGGCGATAAGGTACAGGCTGCGATTGCTGAAGAACTGGCGGCGCGCGGGGAAGAAATTGCTTTCGCAGTCGTTTCCAACCCTGAATTCCTGAAAGAAGGTGCGGCGCTTGAAGACTTCATGCGCCCGAACCGCATCATCGTCGGCGCGGAAGACGAACAGGCCATCAGGCTGATGCGCGAGTTATATGCGCCGTTCCAGCGCAATCATGACAGAATATTGGTCATGGATATCAGGAGCGCGGAACTGACCAAGTATGCTGCCAACGGTATGCTCGCCACCCGCATCAGTTTCATGAACGAATTGGCGAATCTCGCGGAAAGCCTGGGCGCAGACATCGAATTCGTCCGCCGGGGCATCGGCTCTGACCCTCGCATCGGTTGGCATTTTCTCTACGCGGGCTGCGGCTACGGCGGTTCGTGTTTTCCGAAGGACGTAAAAGCCCTGATATGCACTGGGCGTGAAGCCGGTCATGACATGTTGGTGCTTCAGGCAGTGAAAGAAGTAAACAGCAGGCAGAAGCGCCGCCTCGTAGACAAGGTTGCCGCCCGATTCGAGAACAAACTGGACGGGCTGCACTTCGCGCTCTGGGGGCTGGCGTTCAAACCTAACACCGACGACATGCGCGAAGCCCCAAGCCGCGTCATCATTGATGAACTTTCCAGGCGCGGCGCGAGCGTCACAGCTTACGATCCGGTGGCAACTAACGAAGCCCGCCGCGTTTTTGCGGACAAATACGCGAGGTTGAGCTACGTGACCCGCCCAATGGATGCCGTGCTGGGGGCAGACGCCCTGATCATTGCCACCGAATGGAAAGAATTGCGCAGCCCGGATTTCGATTTCATCCGTACCGCCCTCAGGCAGCCCGTCATTTTCGACGGGCGCAATCTCTACGACCCGGAAACAATGCGCCAGTACGGCATCGAGTATTACGGCACAGGCCGCCGCTGAATGCAGCTTCAAGGATTGATTGAGGCCCGTAGCAGGAGAAGCGTCGCGTGTGGCGACATCGAAACCATGTGCGGCAAGATTGTTGAACATGCAGTGGGTACGCTCCAGCCAAAAAAATTGGGGGATCCCAGGCTCAATTTTTAAATGAATTTGCCGAGATATTATGAATATAGCGTATTCAGGCCCTGAAAAGGGTATGGCCATCGGGATGCTTCGCGTCCTGTTTCGCGTTTTGGTTCGGCTGCTCTTGCGCGTGCATGTGCGGGGAGTGAAAGAATTCCTGGCGGCGGGAAATGGACAACATTCGCGCCTGCTGGTGATTGCCAACCATGAATCTTTTCTGGATGCCATTGTGCTTGGGCTGTTCCTGCCGGTCGAAAAGCCGGTGTTCATCGTGCACTCCGAATACGTGCAGCATCCGCTGTTCCGGTTCGTCCTGGATGTGGTGGCCGACTACCTGCCGGTTGCCCCAGGTCATCCGATGGTGGTGAAACATGTTATCCGGTTGCTCGAATCTGGGCGCCATGTCGTGATTTTCCCGGAGGGGGGGGTTACCTTGACCGGGGGATTGATGAAAATCTACGAAAGTTCGGCCTTCGTGGCGGTGAAAACCGGTGCAACCTTGCTGCCGGTGTGGCTGGACGGGTTGAGCCACAGCTATTTTTCAAAGATGAACCATTGGCCGCGAAAGTTTTTTCCGCACGTCACGCTCACGCTATTGCCGTCTACGACATTGTCAGTGCCGGAAATGCATAATGCCAAGGCGCGCCATCACGAATCGGGCGAAATCCTGCGTCGGCTGATGCAGGAAATGGCGCTGGCGCGGTTGCCTCAGCGCACGCTTTACGGCGCGCTGTGCGACATGATCAGGCTCCATGGCCGTCGCCGCCGTATCGTGGGAGACATCAGCCAGATGGAATACACCTGTCAAGGTTTTCTGAAGATGATCCTCGTCTTCGGACGGCTGGTTGGGCGTCTTTCTGAACCCGGCGAAAAAGTGGGCGTGCTCTTGCCCAATGTGGTGTCGTTTCTCGGCTTTTTGTTCGGTATCAGCGCGTTTGGGAGAGTTCCGGCGATGCTCTGTTATACGGCGGGCGTCGACGGGATACAGGCCGCGTGTGATGCGGCCTGTATCCGTACCCTGATCACCTCTCGTGCCTTCGTCGAACAGGCAAAGCTTGCCGATAAACTCGCCGCCCTGCAGGGGCTGGAACGCATCGTCTATCTCGAAGATCTGCGCAAGGGGACGACTTTCCGTGACTGGCTCTGGTTGATGGGATGGGCGCTCTGGTTCCCGCGTCAGGTGGAGGTCGAAGCAAGCCCCGAGGACGCTGCGGTGGTGCTCTTCACTTCGGGTTCCGAGGCCAAACCCAAGGGAGTGGTACTTTCGCACCGCGCCATTCTTGCCAACGCCGAGCAGACCCGCATCATGCTCAAAATCTCGCGTGATGACCGTGTATTGAACGTGCTGCCCATGTTCCATTCCTTCGGCCTCACAACGGCGACGCTTACGCCACTGCTCGCGGGCGCAAACGTTTTTCTGTACCCTTCCCCGCTGCATTACCGGGTGATCCCGGAACTGGCTTACGAGCGCGCCTGCACCGTATTGCTTGGTACAAACACCTTCCTTGGCAATTACGTGCGCTTTGCGCACCCTTACGATTTCTACCGCCTGCGCTGTGTCGTCTCCGGTGCGGAAAAACTCTCCGCAGCGGTGCGCGAGCAGTGGTTCGAGAAGTTCGGTATCCGCATCATGGAAGGATATGGCGCGACTGAGACCGCGCCGGTCATTACGGTCAATAGCCCGATGGCCTACCGCAGTGGAACCGTGGGCCAATTCCTGCCTGGTATCGAATACCGCCTGCAAACTATCCCCGGAGTCGAGCACGGAGGGGTGCTGCATGTGCGCGGACCCAACATAATGAGCGGCTATCTGAAGGTGGACAATCCCGGCGTACTGCAAGTGCCCGCCTCAAGCGAAGGGTCGGGCTGGTACGAAACCGGCGACATAGTCGAAGTCGATAGTGATGGTTTTGT
Source organism: Betaproteobacteria bacterium (assembly GCA_009779355.1). Lineage (GTDB taxonomy): Bacteria > Pseudomonadota > Gammaproteobacteria > Burkholderiales > Rhodocyclaceae > WRNU01. Next base: position 6,180 of record WREK01000075.1, read on the forward strand.
GCACATCGTTGGGCGGGTCAAGCGTTTTGCCAAAGTGGCGGGCGAGATGGTGAGCCTGGAAGCGGTGGAAAAACTGGCGCAGGCAGTTTCTCCCGACGGGTTTCATGCCGCTTCCAGCCGATCCGATGAAAGCAGGGGCGAGATGCTGGTACTCTTCACCACCGATGCGCAGATCGATCGCATGGCCCTGCAAAAAGAGGCACAACAATCCGGGTTCCCTGAACTGGCTATACCGAAAAAGATCGTGTTCGTAGATGCGTTGCCGCTGCTGGGGTCTGGAAAAACCGATTACGTCACCCTGAAGCGCATGGCCGAAGAACTCGGAGCATGAACGGTAATACCCGGCCCTCTGGCAGCGTGGGCACAACGGCGTCCTGGAACTTGGCCGAAAAACTGGGCCAGACTGAATAGCGCATGCCAATCGAAACGATCAGCAAGATTTCTTGTCGGTCTTCATGGGATAATCATACTTTTCGCGTTTTGCCTTTTCCATGTCTGTATCTTTGCCCGATTTTTCCAAGGCCCGCCTCGTCGTTGCAGGTGATGTCATGCTTGACCGCTACTGGCACGGCGCTGCTACGCGCATTTCACCTGAAGCGCCGGTGCCTGTCGTGAAGGTGGAAAACGATGAATATCGTGCGGGCGGCGCGGGTAACGTGGCGCTCAACGCGGCATCACTGGGCGCGGAGGTCAGCCTTATCGGGCTGGTTGGGCAGGATGAAGCAGCGCGGCTTCTGGCCGAGAAGCTCTCTATTGAGGGCGTACAGTGCTGCCTGATCGGTGTGCCGGAACATCCGACGATCACCAAGCTGCGGGTCATCAGCCGTCACCAGCAACTCATCCGGCTCGATTTTGAAACCGATTTTGCAACGGCGAATTTACCGAGCATTGAAGAGCGCTTCTCCACCCTGCTCGATGGCGCCAATGCGGTCGTGTTCTCCGATTACGGCAAGGGGACGCTCGCACAAGTGGCATCGCTGATTGGTAGCGCGCGTGCACGTGGGTTACCGGTGGTGGTTGACCCCAAAGGCACGAATTTCTGGTGTTATCGCAATGCCTCAGTCATTACCCCAAACATGGGCGAGTTCGAGGCGGTTGTTGGGTCATGCCCGGATGAATCGACCGTGCGTGAGCGTGGCGAAGCCCTGCGCGAACGCCTTTCGCTGGAGGCGCTGCTCATCACGCGCTCGGATCGCGGCATGACCCTGCTGCAAAAAGATCAACCACCGCTCGATCTTCCCGCTCACGCCCGCGACGTGTTCGATGTGACTGGCGCAGGCGACACCGTGGTAGCCACGCTCAGTGTCTGTCTGGGCCAGGGACTCGATTTATCCGAAGCTACCCGATTTGCCAATACTGCTGCCGGTATCGTGGTCGGCAAACTAGGAACCGCCTCCGTAGGTCGCGTTGAACTGGCCGAAGCGTTGGCGCATTCCGGTTGAAATTGAAAACAGGAGATTCTCCATGATGATTGTCACCGGCGGGGCCGGTTTCATCGGAAGTAACATCGTCCAGGGGCTGAATGTCCGTGGTGTTAGCGACATTTTAGTCGTCGACGATCTCTCCGATGGACGTAAATGCCTGAATCTCTCCGATGCCGACATCCACGATTATCTCGACAAGGACGACTTCCTTGCCCGCGTGGAAAAGGGGGAAACCTTCGGCAGTATCGAGGCGGTGTTTCATCAAGGGGCCTGCTCCACCACGACCGAGTGGGATGGTCGCTTCATGATGAAGGTGAATTTTGAATACACTAAGGCGATGCTCTCCTGGTGCGTGGCGCGCAAGACCCCGTTTATTTACGCCTCTTCGGCTGCAGTCTACGGCATGGGGCCGACCTTCCGCGAAGCGCGTGAATTCGAGCGGCCGCTCAATGTATACGCCTATTCCAAATTCCTGTTCGACTGCCACCTGCGCGCGAACATGCGAGGCATCTTCAGCCAAGTTGCCGGACTGCGTTATTTCAATGTTTACGGCCCACGGGAACAGCACAAGGGAACAATGGCGAGCGTGGCCTTCCATATGGATACGCAGTTGCAAAACAGTGGCCGGTTGCGCCTCTTCGAAGGTTCGGACGGTTATGGGCCAGGCGAGCAACGGCGGGATTTCGTCTACGTCGATGACGTGGTGGCCGTCAACCTGTGGCTGCTCGACAATCCACAGATTTCCGGCATTTTCAACGTCGGCATGGGCCGGACGCAGAGTTTCAACGATGTCGCACGGGCTGCGATTGACTGGTATCGGCGACAGCGTGGGGATCACAGTTTTGGCGGTATCGACTATATTCCCTTCCCTGATCATCTCAAGGGCCGTTATCAAAGCTTCACCGAGGCAGATCTTTCTTCGTTGCGTGCGGTGGGTTTTGACCGCCCCTTCATGGATGTCGCCACGGGCATGACGCGCTACCTCGACTGGCTGCACCACAATTGAAATGCCTGAGACAATACGCAAGATTTTAATCATAGGGCCATCGTGGGTTGGCGATATGGTGATGGCCCAAAGCCTTTTCGGGAGTCTGAAAGCTAATGACGAATGCGAGATCGATGTGCTTGCCCCGGCTTGGTCACTGCCGATCCTCGCGCGGATGCCGGAAGTACGACGCAGCATCGTGATGCCGCTGGGGCATGGCCGACTTGGTCTCACTACGCGTTGGCATCTGGGGAAAGAGCTTGCCCGCGAGAGTTACAATCAGTCCATCGTCCTGCCCGGCTCGTTCAAATCGGCGCTCGTCCCCTTTTTCGCCCGCATCCCGCAACGTACCGGTTTTCGCGGGGAAATGCGCTATGGACTCATTAACGATATGCGCCTGCTCGATTGCAGCCTGCTGCCGATGACGGTGCAGCGGTTTGTCGCGCTTGGTCAGGCGCGCAAAACCGTACCTGCACCTGTCTCCCTCCCTATGCCCCGGCTTCATGCGGACTCCTCCAATCAGGAGGCGCTGCGGATGCGATTCAAACTCGACCCTGCCCGTCCGGCCATCGCTTTTATGCCCGGTGCGGAATATGGCCCGGCCAAGCAGTGGCCATCTGTGCATTACGCCAAACTGGCGCACCTGCTCGCGGCGCGCGGTTTCCAGATATGGGTGCTGGGTTCGGAAAAAGACAGTGCGGTTGCGCGTCCGATTGCCAGCGGCAACCCTACGGTGATCGACTTCACCGGCCACACCAGCCTCGGCGACGCGGTCGATCTCATTGCGCTTGCCCGTGCTGCCGTCTGTAACGATTCCGGCCTGATGCACGTTGCTGCCGCGCTCGATGTGCCGCTCGTTGCCCTCTTCGGTTCTTCCAACCCGGAACATACGCCGCCACTCGGACATCGGGTCGTCATCGAAACCCTTCGGCTACCATGTGCGCCCTGTTTCGAGCGGCAATGCCCGTTTGACCATACCCAGTGCCTGACCGGCATCACCCCCGAAAAAGTACTTACGGCGCTGGAACCTTTCATCGACGCAAACCCATCCCCTTTACAATGCGGATACTGTTGATCAAAACCTCTTCGCTTGGCGATGTCATCCATGCCCTGCCTGCCGTCACTGACGCGGCGCGTGCGGTTCCTGACATCCGTTTCGACTGGGTCGTAGAGGAAGCCTTTGCCGAAATTCCCGCCTGGCATCCTGCGGTGGAACGGGTGGTTCCGGTGGCGCTACGCCGCTGGCGGCAGCGTCCTTTCGCCCGTACCACGCGAACGGAATGGAAAACCTTCCGTGCCGCCCTTGATGCGGCTAGCTACGATTTCGTACTTGATGCGCAAGGTTTGATAAAAAGCGCCTGGCTTGCCGTTAAGGCACATGTTCCTGTGCATGGACTCGATTTTCGTTCTGCGCGCGAACCACTAGCGAGCCTTGCCTATGCCCATCGCTATGCCGTGCCTTGGGGACGGCATGCCGTGCGCCGCCTGCGCGAACTCTTTTCTGCCTCACTTGGCTACCCTCTGCCGGAAGACGCTAAAGGAGAAGGCGACGGAGTGGGGTATGCCAACGCTGTCGCCTACGGACTGGATTGCACCCGCATGTTGCCCGACAGGACATCAAATACAGAGATGACCGACGGTACCCCCAGGCTGGTTTTTCTGCACGGAACCACCTGGCACACTAAGCACTGGCCGGAAAGTTACTGGCGAGAACTTGCCCGTCTTGCCACACAAGCCGGCTGGGAAGTCCGGTTGCCCTGGGGTTCCGAAACGGAACGCGAACGCGCCCAACAGATTGCAAAAGACATTGACGGTGCGCGTGTACTGCCCCGTTTGCCGCTTGCGGGGCTGGCTGTCGAGTTGGCTGCCGCAACCGCCTGCGTGGGCGTCGACTCCGGGCTCGGCCACCTTGCCGCTGCCCTGGATGTTCCCACGCTCTCGCTCTTCGGTCCGACAAATCCAGGGTTGACCGGTGCATGGGGTCACCGTCAACGCTACCTTGCCACGGATTTTCCCTGCGCGCCCTGCCTGCGAAAAACCTGTTCGCTCCGTTCTTTCGATCCCAACGCATCTGCGTCGTCGCTCAGTATTGATGTACCCTGCTTCGTGCGCCTGGCTCCGGCGAGAGTGTGGGAAATATTGAGTACCATGCGGTGAACTTGGAAACGGCATCGCTGCGCCTCTTATGGGAGAGGGGAGTGCAGCAGGATGGGTAGAGCGTAAGCGAATGAAATGAACGCCTCCCCCCGCAAGGGTTGGCATTTTCGTTGGCCGTACCAAAGGAACTACAGGGGTCATGCACCCGCTTTACCCACCCCCCCGTCTTGC
>WREK01000076.1 GCA_009779355.1 Betaproteobacteria bacterium
GGCATCGACAAATTGGATTTCACTAAAGTGATGACTGCGGGCGATTCGATACAGTGGAAAGCGACCACGAACGGCATCATGGCCTATGTTCAAAATAAGTGTTACGTCGAACTTGTCGGTATACATAGCCCCCTGGATGCTTCCAACTTTGTATAAATAAGTTTCAGTCCTTGGCACTGCATACCCCCCGGTGGAACAGGGCGCTTTCCGGATCGAAGCGGTTTGCGCCATGCGTTTTTTTGGTGCTGCCCACGGCTCTATGCCGCCTTGCGTGATGCTTTCCAGAGGTATAATGCTAATAGCATTATAAAATGAAAAATCCTGTTTCACTATTTCAATGTGTAGGTTGGTTCTTTATAATAGTTGTCGACTTATTGGATCGGCAATCGAATATGCAACAAAATCATATATAACCTATTGAATTTTAATAGATTATATGTATGGTTAAAGATTGCTTGGTTGATAATAATAATGTAGTTACCATATATCAAGGCAAGACAATTTCCATTATGGGGAGGGATTCAGCATGGCAACGACCACAAGAGACGGGTTGGATGCTCTTTTGTGCATTCGTAATGGAAACGACACCGGCAGATGGAATTACGGTTCCAATGTCGGTACGGCTGTCACACTTACCTATAGTTTCCCGACATCCGTGCCCAGTTATTATGGGAATGGCCCTGAACGCAACAGTTTTCAAGCCCTGCCGACGGAACTACGGAATGCGGTGCGGGATGCGCTCGCTTCTATTTCGGAAGTGGCGAACATTACCTTTAAGGAAGTTTCCGGTACTGGTCAACTGACTTTCGCTGCCTGTTCTGCCAGAAGCAACTTTGCCTATACTCCCGGCCAGACTGGCGCGAATATGTTTTCTGATTCGGGCGGCGATGTCTGGATCGCCACCTCTAATCTCAGGGATAGTTTAGATCCTGGTTCCTACATGTACCGATCCATCCGCCATGAAATCTGTCATGCCCTTGGCTTGTGCCATCCATTTGATGAAGAAGAGAAGAAATATAAACTCGCGGACGATCTCGACAATTATTCATACACTATTATGAGCTATACCAACTCGCTCGCCAGCGGCTTACACCCTTTCAGCCTACAGATGCTCGATATTGAGGCGCTGCAATACCTCTACGGCGCCAACACCTCGACGAGAAGCGGCAATGATATTTATTCCTGGGCGACGGACGCGAAAATATTTCAAACCATTTGGGACGGTGGCGGCATTGACATCATCGATTGCGCAAACCAGACACGGGGTTGCGACATCAACCTGCAAGGCGGCACTTTCAGTTCCGTTGGTTACTTTGTCGGCGATGGCCTGAAAACCCTGGGCATTGCCAAGGGGGTTGTCATCGAAAACGCTACCGGCGGCTCAGCGAGCGATAAAGTTTCCGGCAATGAGGCAAATAACCGCCTCGATGGCGGCGCCGGTAACGACACGCTTTATGGCCTGGACGGCAACGATACGCTTTTGGGTGGCACGGGCAATGATTATCTGGACGGCGGCCCTGGCAACGATTATCTGTATGGTGGCGCGGGCAACGATACCCTGTACGGCGGCACGGGCAACGATACCCTGTACGGCGGCCCTGGCAACGATTCTCTGTACGGCGGCGCGGGCAACGATTCTCTGGACGGCGGCGACGGCAACGATTCTCTGGACGGCGGCGACGGCGATGATTATCTGTACGGCGGCGCGGGCAACGATTCCCTATACGGCGGCGCGGGCAACGATACCCTGGATGGTGGCCCTGGCAATGATTTTCTGGACGGCGGCGCGGGCAGCGATCTTCTGTACGGCGGCGCGGGCAACGATACCCTGTACGGCGGCGCGGGCAACGATACTTTGCATGGCGGCTTTGGCAACGATTATCTATACGGCGGCGACGGCAATGATGTTCTATACGGTGGCGCGGGCAACGATTTTCTGTACGGCGGCAAGGGTGCGGACACCCTGTACGGCGGCGCGGGACGGGACACCTTTGTCTTCACGGAAGTCGATTCAGCGATAGATGTCATCGGTGACTTTGAAATAGGCATCGACAAATTGGATTTCACTAAAGTGATGACTGCGGGTGATTCGATACAGTGGAAAGTGACCACGAACGGTATCATGGCCTATGTTCAAAATAAGTGTTACGTCGAACTTATCGGTATACATAGCCCCCTGGATGCTTCCAGCTTTGTATAAGTTCAGGATCGCAAAATTTCCTCAGCGGTGATTTTCAGCAAAGGGGCGGATGTCCCGGATGCGGACGATGCGCTGGCCTTTTACTTTCTCAAGGAGCGGGGATAGTGGCCCGTGGCCGGGAATGGAGAGGGCAGGCGCGATTTCGGCAAGCGGCAGGAGGACGAAAGCGCGTTGATGCAGGCGGGGATGAGGCAAAGTGAGCGTTGGGGATTGCATCACCGTTTCGCCGTACAGGAGCAGGTCGAGATCAAGGGGGCGCGGCGCGAGCGCGGCGGCGCGGCGGCGGCCACAGGCAGATTCGAGGCGAAGGAGCGCGTCGAACAGCGCCTGGGGGGAAAGGCCGGTATCCAGGGCAATGACAGCATTGATGTAATCGGGGTGTGGATCGCTGACTCCCTGTGGCGCGCTGCGATAATACGAGGAACAACTGGCAAGCTGTGTTTCCGGTAGGTTTGCCAGTGTTTTCAGGACACGGGGCATGATGGCGAAGGGATCGCCAAGATTGGCTCCAAAACCGATGAAGGCGCGTGTGCGCTGAGACATTGTTTTTATGGCACAGGTTTGAGCGTAGCGGTTTCGGCAGGCTTGCGGCGGCTGCGCCTCCGTTTGCGTGTCGGCGCCTTGTCGTTGTTCGTTTGGACGGCGCGCAGCAATTCTTCGCGCTGGTTGTGTCCGGCATGGGCGAAACGGTGCCACCATGCGGAGAGTTCTTCCGGGACGCCACCCGCCTGCGCGCGCAGATGAAGAAAGTCCCAGCCAGCACGGAACCTTGGATGCTCGATCAGGCGGAATGGAGCACGGCCCGCACGCTTTTCGAAACGTGGTTGCAGCCCCCAAAGTTCCTTGATATCTCCGGCAACGCGACGGGTAATCGCCAGCCTCTGTGCCTGGACGGCAAGGACTTCGTCCATTGCGTCGAAAAACGATTGGTAGGGCGGTTCGCCGGCAGTCTGTCGCCTTTCCCATATCCGTGACACTTCGGGCCAGAGCAGGGCGGCGAAAAGAAAGCCGGCCGAGACGGGTTTGTCCGCGCGTACCCTGGTATCGGTGCTTTCCAGTGTCAGCCAGACGAAACGCTCGGAGACGGTCTGGTCGAGAACGATGTCGAGTAACGGCAAGAGACCGTGGTGCAAGCCTTCCTCGCGCAATTGGCCGATGCAACGCACGGCATTGCCTGACATGAGCAGTTTCAGGGTTTCGTCAAAGAGCCGTGCCGTCGGCACGTTTTCGAGCAGGATAGCCATGTCGCGGATCGGTGCGCGCGCGGCGGGGTCAATGATGAGGCCGAGCTTGGCCGCCAGCCTTACTGCGCGCAGCATGCGTACGGGGTCTTCGCGATAGCGGGCGCGTGGCTCGCCGATTACCCGCAGCGTTTTTTGTTGCAGGTCGGCTACGCCGTGGTGGTAATCAATGATGGTTTCGGTGATCGGGTCGTAATAGAGGGCATTGACGGTGAAATCCCGCCGGATGGCATCTTCGGCCTGGGAACCGTAACTGTTGTCGGCGAGTACCCGCCCGTGTTTGTCCGTTTCGGCAGCCTGGCTGGCGCGGAAGGTGGAAACCTCGATGGTCTCCAGCCCGTTTATGACGTGGACGATTTTGAACCGGCGACCGATGATGCGCGAGCGGCGAAAAAGCGCCCGAACTTCCTCGGGTGTGGCGTCAGTGGCGACATCGTGATCCTTGGGCAGGTGCCCAATCAACAAGTCACGAATTGCGCCGCCGACGACGTAAGCCTGGAACCCGCGACCCTGAAGCGTGGCGCATACCTTTGCCGCTCCGTGGGAGACTTGTTCGCGATGGATGCCATGCTGGCTGACAGGAATACGGGCAGGCTCGGCGGAAGCGGAAAAAGACGCTACGCGATAGCTGAAAACCCTGCGCAGCAGCTTGCGGATCATTTAAGACGACATTTCTGAAAAGTAGGTCAAGCTTATAATGTTACCTGAAGCGCGCCTGTTACATGGTGAAACTTTTGAAAGAGGCAGTTTTGCTGTGGGCCGCGTTCAAATACGATCAATCCGCGCATTCGAGCGGGGTTTCTTGCTGGCCTGTGCAATACTGCTCGCGCACTTTTTCATAACAGTAGAAATTTCGGCAATTTGATAGATCTTTCCGCATTTGCATAAGCCAGGGTGGAGCTGCTGTCATGGATTCTGGGACGTGCGTGTTGACTGTTTCAACTGGTGCGGGCATATCGGCAGGTGGGGGCAAGGAAGATGGGTAGGGGGGCAAAGAGTGGTCGTTCTTGATTTCGGGTGAATTGTGCCGTCCTTGCCGTTGGTTCTCTGGCAACGACGGGATGCCCATTAAATCCAATTTCTGTTCCGACGCTGTTTCTGGGAAAGATGCCGATGTGTTCGCCGGGGAAGGACTGGTTCCGCGAAGAGGTTCGGAAGATTGCGTCGGCAGGGGCGTATTGGCGCCTTCCGGGAAATGGGTCGTTTTTCCGGAATTCCACCACCAGAGCCCGCCCAGAAATACGACCAGGATAGTGGCGGCGATACCGAACATGGCCGGAGGGGTGCTTTCCCGGACGAATTGTGTCGGCACGGGGGATGATCCGGGATAGGGTGGCTCCACCACGATGCGGTCGCCCATTTCCGGAAGAGGCGACGAAAGCGTTTCGGCTGCAAGGGTTGGCTCGGGTTCATTTTGAACTGTGTCTACCGTCGAAGAGGATGGAATGAATGGCTCAATCAGTGGGTCATTTGTGCCGGGAAAGACCATCGTCGACGTGGTAGATGCGGACGTCATATTATCCGGTTGCGACGGTGGTGCGGTCAGTAGCACGGGAAGCTGTTCTCGTGATGCTTTGGGTTGTGATTGGGAGGTTGATTTATTGTTTAGGGCTGGTATGGGCGCAGCCGAATCGGTAGCCGTGGGCGCAGCTTGCAACGGAGCACCGCATTGCGTGCAAAAGTTTGAGGATCGTGCTTCGAGGTTAGCGCCACAAGACGTACAGAACATGAATCATCCGCCATTGAGTCAGTATCTGCTAAGCATACCAGTGTTTTACATTGGAATCCGAAATTGTTTATTTTTGTGTGCAAACGGATTATGCGCAATGGTGGATCGGGAAAGATAATCGTGCTTGTACACCTTACATTCTCTCGCGCAGAGTCAGAATTTGCCAGTCATGTTCATGCGCAGTTGCGCGCAGGATATCGTCTGGATCGACTGCAACCGGGTGCGTGACCTGTTGCAGGAGCGGTAAATCGTTGTGGGAATCGCTGTAGAACCAGCTTTGCGCGAAGCAGCCGAAATTGAGACTCATCGACTCCAGCCAGGCTTCGACACGTGCAACCTTGCCGGACTGGAAAGCGGGGATTCCTTTCGCCTTGCCAGTAAAAGTGTTGTTTTCTTGCGCTGGGATCGTAGCGATAAGGTGCGCGATGCCGAATTCGCGTGCAATCGGCCAAGCGATGAAACTGTTGGTGGCGGTCACAAGTGCAACGAGTGCGTCAGTTTGCAGGTGTTCGTCGACGAGCGCCCGTGCGGCGGGGGGAATCATCGGGCGGATGTACTGGGCCATGAACTCATCGCGCCAGACATCGAGTTGCGCTCGCGGATGCTGGGCGAGAGGGAGAAGCTGGAAATCGAGGAATTCGTGAATATCCAGTGTGCCTGCCTTATATTGTTCATAAAAAACGAGATTGCGCATCTCCTGCGTGCTTGCATCAAGCGCGCCTTTTTCGATCAGGAATTGCGCCCAGCCAACGTCAGAGTCGCCTGCAATCAAGGTGTTGTCGAGGTCAAAAAGAGCAAGATTCATAATAGTTCGTCATATGTTGAAAATATTCGTTCAGGTCAGATGCACAGTCCTTGCTGCATGAGTTCACGCAAGAGGGGCAACGTGACCCGGCGCTTGTGTTCGAGCGAGGCAGTATCAAGTGCGTCGAGCACCGCCGCCATGCCCGGCGGGTCGCGTCGGGCATGGGTCAACAGAAAACCGGCGACATCTTCGGTCAGCCGCAGCCCGCGCCGTGCCGCGAGCGAATACAGGATAGCGCGCCTGGTGGCATCGTCGAGCGGGCGGACTTCGAATATCAGGCTTTGCCCGATGCGGGTACGCAGGTCTTCACGCAATCCGGGTGCAAGCCCTCTGGGCGCGACGGGGCCGGAGAGCAGCAGCGATTGAGCCTTGGCGCGTGCACGGTTGAAGGCGTTGAAGAGTGCGACCTGGGCATTGGCAGGGAGCCGGTCGACATCGTCGACGGCCAGCAGGGTGTTTTCGCCTTCCGGCAGGCAGCCGTCGATTTCTTCCGCATTCAGAAATAATGCTGGGCGGCCTTCATCGAGGGCGCGGGCGACGGTGGCCCGCAGCAGATGGCTGCGCCCACTGCCCTGATTCCCCCATAGGTAGAGATGTGTGCCGGGTACCTGCCCGTGGCGGGCCACAGCAAATTGCGCGAGGTTTTCCAGCAATTCGGCGTTGCTGCCGAGAACGAAGTTTTCCAGTGTCGGCGGGTAGTCCGGGCACAGGTTGAGAACAAGCTGTTTCACGCCGCATCCTCGGTTTCGGCGGTGTTGTCGCTGGATGCTCTCACTACGTTTTCCGGCGGATCGGCAATTCCGCCTTCATCATCGGAGCCGAGGTAGACAGGGCTGGCAAACCATGCCGAGGCGATTTCGCGCAACCCGACGAGGAGTGCCGCGCTGGCGGGCAGGGCGACGAGCATGCCGGTAAAGCCAAACAACTGGCCGAAGGCCATCAGGGCGAAGATCACCGCCAGCGGATGCAGGCCAATGCGTTCGCCGACGATGTAAGGCGTGAGGGCGAAACTTTCGATCAACTGCCCGAGGCTGTAGACCACGGCCACGCCGATGACCGGTTCCCAACCGCCGCCCTGAAGCAGCGCGGAGAGCAAGGCCAGCGTCAACCCACTGCCAAAACCGACATAGGGAACGAAGCACAGCAGGCCCGTCATCACGCCGACCGGCAGCGCGAAATCGAGTCCGGCCAGCCACAGCCCCACGCTGTAGAACACGGCCAACAGCAGCATCACCGACAACTGGCCCCGGCAGAATTGGGCCAACACAGCATCGATCTCGGCAGTGACCCGCCTGGCACGCGGCAGCCAGGGGCGCGGCAGCATACGCGAGAGTCCCGTGATGACGCGCGGCCATTCCTGGAGCAGGTAAAAAGTGGCGATAGGGATCAGCAACAGGTTGACGATCATCATGGCAATCGCCATGCCACGGTTGCCGATCTGTCCGAGTACAACCGGGAGCAGGTCTTGCGCGTTGTCCCGGAACTGGCCGAGCCACACGCGGAACTGCGCCGAGTCGAGTTGCAGCTGTATGTTGAAAAACTCATTGAGCTTGGGGGATGCGTGCTCATTGAACAGGTCGGTCAGCACGGGCAGCTTTTGCACCAGCATCATCCCCTTGTGATGGAGCATCGGCAACAGCACGAGCACAAGCGCAATGAGTACGAGGGTCAGCCCCCCAATGACCAGCAGCGCTGCTACCGTGCGCGGCAGTCGCCGGCGAACCAGTGCGTCGACCGCCGGATTGCACAGGTAGGCGAACACGGCAGCCAGTGCAAACGGTGTCAGGATGGGCGCCAGCAACCAGAGCAGGCCGAGCAGCGCCAGCGCGACTCCTGTCCAGGTGGCGGTTTGCAGGTGAATGGGCCGGAGAGGGAACATCCGGGGATTATACGTTTAACCGTAGGTCTGGCTGTGTGTTGGGGCGTAAGGGGAAAACATCGATTCAACTCGCAGAAACAAGTGGTGGTGTATAGCCAGTAACACGGTACGGGGCAAACAAGGGTTTCTTTCGTGAAACATTCCACGTAAGTATGGCGGTATTTAAAGGGACAATTCCCCCCCCGAAGTCTTGAGGGAAAAAGATGTTTAGAGCGATACGTGGATGTATGGGGCTGGTAGCAGTCTGTTTTGCCCTGATAGCGCAGGCGCAGGATTTTGAGTCAGTAAAGCAAGCGGCGGAACAGGAAATTGCGCCTGCCCAAAATGACCTTGGATTGATGTACGCCAACGGTCAGGGCGTCGCGCAGAATAATGCCGAGGCCGTGGAGTGGTTTCGCAAGGCGGCGGAACAGGGGTATGCGGGTGCCCAAAATAATCTTGGAGTGATGTTCAACAAAGGTCGGGGCGTCGTGCAGGATGATGCCGAAGCCGTGAAGTGGTATCGCAAAGCGGTAGAGCAGGAAGATGCGCCTGCCCAATTTAACCTTGGATTGATGTACGCCAACGGTCGGGGCGGCGTGCAGGATGATGCCGAGGCCGTGAAGTGGTATCGCAAGGCGGCGGAACAGGGAAATGTGTTTGCCCAGGTTAACCTTGGATTTATGTATGCCGAGGGTCGGGGCGTCGCGCAAAATGATGCCGAGGCCATGAAGTGGTATCGCAAGGCTGCGGAGCAGGGAGATGCGGATGCCCAAACTAACCTTGGATTAATGTATGCCAACGGTCATGGCGTCTCGCAGGATAATGGCGAGGCCGTGAATTGGCTTCGCAAGGCAACGGAACAGGGAGACGCGAAAGCCCAGAATAGCCTTGGATTTATGTATGCCGAGGGACGGGGCGTTGCGCAGGATGATGGCGAGGCCGTGAAGTGGTATAGCAAGGCGGCGGAACAGGGATATGCGAGAGCCCAACATAACCTTGGAAATATGTACGCCGAAGGCCGGGGCGTTGCGCAGGATGATGGCGAGGCCGTGAATTGGTACCGCAAGGCGGCAGAACAGGGATATGCGGATGCCCAGGATAACCTTGGCGTGATGTACGAAAACGGTCAGGGCGTAGCGCAGAGTTATACCGAAGCTGAAAAGTGGTGTCGCAAGGCGGCAGAGCAGGGATATGCGCTTGCCCAATATGGCCTTGGATTAATGTACGTTAAAGGTCAGGGCGTCGCGCAGAATGATGCCGAAGCCATGAATTGGTTTGCAAAGGCGGCGGAACAGGGGGACGAGAACGCTAAAGAGTTACTCGCAGCCATGAATAACCCCATCCAGAACAAAACCCCGGTTCGGTAGAACGGCTGGGGTGCGCGTGGCAAACCTCAACGTCTCTTGAATGGATGTGACATGAATGTTGGGGTTCGCAGGCTCTCCCCAACCCATAGGGAAACGCTGAACAATTCCTGAGCGCTCTGGCAGCGCAGGCGCGGGTTTCAAATCCGCCCAAAACATAGCCTGACACATTGCCTGCAAGCCGACGAACGGACATGGACGTGTTTGAAACCCGCACCTGCGCTGCCCGGATGGAATAAATCAGCGTTTCCATAGACTTCCGTCGCTTCGCTCCTCGCAATGACGGTATCTGCGTGATTTTTGCAAGGCGAACGTATAATCCTCAGGGTTTCTGAACCGCCTAAAGGAACAGCCTTGAGCGCGCAACACTCTTCTTCCCAATCCCCGCTTTCCTACCGCGATGCCGGGGTCGATATCGATGCGGGCGATGCGTTGGTCGACCGGATCAAGCCTTTTGCCAAAAGAACGATGCGCCCCGAGGTTATGGGCGGTATTGGCGGTTTTGGCGCGTTGTTCAGGTTGTCGGACAAATACCGCGAGCCGGTACTCGTTTCCGGGACTGACGGCGTGGGAACCAAACTGAAACTGGCGTTCATGCTCAACAGGCACGATACCGTGGGGCAAGACCTCGTGGCGATGAGCGTCAACGACATTCTGGTGCAGGGGGCCGAACCTCTGTTCTTCCTCGACTATTTCGCCTGCGGAAAACTCGATGTCGACACGGCGGCTACGGTGGTGCAGGGCATTGCCCGTGGCTGCGAACGCGCAGGCTGCGCGCTGATCGGCGGCGAGACTGCCGAGATGCCCGGCATGTACCCGGACGGGGAATACGACATTGCCGGTTTTGCCGTTGGCGCGGTGGAGAAAAGCGAAATCATCGACGGCACAAAGATCATGCCGGGTGATGTGGTGTTGGGGCTTGCTTCCAGTGGCGCGCATTCCAACGGCTATTCCCTGATCCGCAAGATCATCGAGGTGAGCAGGATTGATCTTTCGGCCGATTTTCACGGGCGTCCCTTGCAGGACGCGTTGCTTGCGCCGACCCGCATCTACGTCAAGCCGTTGCTTTCGGTTTTCCGGGAAATGCCAAGTGCGGTAAAGGGTTTGGCCCATATCACCGGTGGCGGGCTTACCGAGAATGTGCCGCGCATCTTGGACGAAGGGCTGGTTGCGCGCATCGATGCCCGTGGCTGGGTGTTGCCGCCCCTGTTCCAGTGGTTGCAGGAAGCCGGTCAAGTCGCGGATCAGGAAATGCACCGGGTTTTCAACTGCGGTATCGGCATGGTGGTGGTCGTCTCCGAAGCCGATGCGGACGCGGTTGAAGCCAAGCTCGCCGGGGCAGGGGAGGCCGTCTTCCGGATTGGCCGTATCGACCAGCGTAGGGCGGGTGAGGCGCAATGCGTCGTGGGTTAGAGCGGTTTCGGTTCTAGCAGGATGCTCAAAAACCCCCTCAAAAACCCCCATTCAGAAAATGCTTATGGTATAATTTAGGCTAATGCCCAAGCAGGAGAAAGAAGATGAGAAGTCCCGACACAACGCAGGACACGCTA
>WREK01000077.1 GCA_009779355.1 Betaproteobacteria bacterium
CTAACAGGATGCTCAAAAAGTCTGAAGCACTGGAGAAACCCATGTCTACAAGGCCAAAAATGACCGAAAACTACCTTGTAAAGCTGCTTTTCGGACTTATTTTGACCCGTTTTGTGGACTCTGACATCTGAAAAAATAGTTTTTGAGCATCCTGCTAAATTCACCGGGTTTTTCGCCTGCGAACGGTTCAAGCGTCGACCGGCTCTTTTAGTTCGGATCGCGCTTTACCTTCTGCCGATTTGATCAACAATGCCCTTGGCACTCCGCGCTGATCGCCCGCCGCGCCGAGGAGTTCCTTCATGTCGAGGATCAACACGATCTGCCCGTTCGAGAGTGTAGTAACGCCGGCCACGCCTTTTGGACGAAAATCGTCAAGCGATTTAATGACTGCGTCCTCGCGTCCGGCAAAGGTGTCAACAGCAAGAATGAACGACAGTTCGGCCATTTGCATCAGCACGCCATATTCGGGGGTGTTTTCCTGCTCCCATCCGAGCATCTTGCTCAGGGGCAGGATGGGCAGGACTTCGCCCCGCACCACCATCGTAGCGCGGCCACCGACTTCCTTCACCTCGTTCGGGTCGATAGGCAATATCTCGCGCACCATCGACAGAGGCACAGCGAATGGCTGATCACCTAGTTTGACTAGCAGCACGGGCAGGATGGCCAGCGTCAAGGGCAGGCTGATGATGAAGGTTGTGCCCTTGCCCTGCACCGAGTGAATGTCGATGCTCCCGTTAAGTTTCTGGATGTTAGTGCGCACGACATCCATGCCCACACCACGGCCCGAAACGTCCGAAACCCTGGAAGCCAGCGAGAAGCCCGGCAAAAAGACCAGATTGAAGCTTTGCCGCTCGTCCATCGTGTTGGCTTCCTCATCGGAGATGAGGCCCTTTTCGACAGCCTTGGCGCGCAGTTTTTCGGCATTCATGCCATGCCCATCGTCGGCGACGAGAATGACAATATGGTCACCTTCCTGACGCGCTTCCAACCGCACATCCGCCTTTTCCGGTTTACCGGCGAAGCGACGCTCTTGAGCGCCTTCAACGCCGTGGTCGACTGCGTTGCGGATCAGGTGGATGATCGGGTCGGACAAATCTTCAATCATCGTCTTGTCAATCTCGGTTTCCTCACCGATCAACACCAATTCGACGTCTTTGCCAAGGCTGCGGGCGAGGTCGCGCGCAATGCGCGGATATTTCTGAAAAAGTCGCCCGATAGGCTGCATGCGCGTCTTCATGACAGCGTTCTGCAAATCGGAGACCAGCAAATCGAGCTGGCTCACCGCCACATCGAGCGCATGTAATGTCTCGGTATCGCTTTGGCCATTGAGGATGTCGCTACGTAGCGCGTTGAGACGGTTCTTGGTCAGGCCGATTTCGCCCGACAGGTTGAGCACCTGGTCGAGACGTGCGGTGTCGACCCGGATCGATGTGTCGCGCTGGCGTTCTTCGGCGCGCCGCCCGATCGGCCCGGTAACTCCTGGAACGTCGGTGACCCGCCGACCAAGCGCATTCTTGATGATGATCTCGGCCTCAGTGACCGCAGGAAGCACGGAAGTCCCCGCAGGGGGTGGCATTTCGCGTTTGACAGACGTGGGAACCAAGGCTGTGGAAACAGCAGAATGCAATTCTTCCCAGTTGGGGGCGTTGCCCTGCTCTGCAGGCACTATCTGTGGCGTTTCGGAAGCCACCAGGGGGATAGCGGGCACGACGGCGCTTCCACCGCTCAAGACCTCCTTGAGCACGGTGATGATGGCGGGGTCAGCCGGATGCGGCAGCGTTCCCTGCGAAAGCCGATTGAACATGACACGCACCCCAGCGGTTGCGGCCAGGATGGCATCCATGATTTCGGAAGTCACTGCAAGCTCGCCGTTGCGCAGTTTGTCGAACAGGCTCTCGGTGAGATGGCAAAGCGTCACCAGTTCGGTAGCGTTCAGGAAGCCCGCGCCACCCTTGATGGTATGAAAACCCCGGAAAATGTCGTTGAGCAAGCCCTGGTCGCCCGGGCTGCGTTCAAGGTCGACCAGCTTGTTGTCGACATCCGACAACAGGTCTTCCGCTTCAGTGAGAAAATCCTGTAACAGGTCTTCCATTCCGGCAAAATCACTCATGGTTTACTCCCAATCTCATTACTCTGAACCTCATTGCCGCATTAAAAACCCAGGCTTGCGAGCAGATCGTCAACCTGCCCCTGGTCGGTCACGACATCGTCGCGGCCTTCGCCATTGATGACCGGCCCATTGAGCAGGCTCCCCGCCTTTTCAGGAAAAGCATCTTCCGGCGCAGCCTCGATGAGGATGCTCAGTAGTTGCGATTCGATTCCCTGCGCCATTTCGAGGACTTTCTTGATGACCTGCCCGGTCAAATCCTGAAAATCCTGAGCCATGATGATTTCAAACAACTGGGTATCGACCGTCCGGCAGCCTTCGACAGCCAGACCGAGAAATGTGCGCGTTTCTGTGGCCAGCGCTTTGAACTCTTCGACTGAAAGCCGGTTGTCGAACAAACTGCCCCAACGCGTATGCAAGGCTCCAGATTCTTCTTGGATTTTCTCAACCAAAGGTCTGGCAATGTCCGCCGCATTAAGCACCCTGCTTGCCGCCTGTTCCGTCATCTGCACGACATAGGTCAGGCGTTGTCGGGCATCGGGTACCGAATCGGCCACTGCCTGCAATTTGCTGTCTAAACCAAGCTCAACCAGCATGTCATGCAGCTTGCGCGTCATCTTGCCAATGCGATTGAACATCACGGTATCGCGGTCGTCCGTCTCTTCCGCACTTGCCACGCCATTGGCCGTCGGAGCGGCATATCGGTTGGATTCGGTGTCGAACAGCGCTTGCAGTTCCTCGTTGTCGTCCTCATCACTCTTGCCTGAAGCAGCCCTCGGCGCAGGCGCCAAAGAAGGCGCGGGTGCTGTTTCAGCGGTGGCAACCTCTTCGCTACCCCCGCCCGCCGCGATGTTGTCGAACAAGGACTGAAGTTCGTCCGAGTCTCCCGTTTCATCGATCTTGCGTTTAGCCACCATCTATCCCCGTCGTATGTTTGTCCTGCTGGAAACGTTCAGATTTCCGTCGTTTCCCGTCAACCGCCGGACTCAAGCCGCTTTCATTTTTTCAAATATCTTTTCCAACTTCTCAGCCAGGGTTACCGCCGTAAACGGCTTGACGATGTACCCGCTCGCTCCTGCCTGCGCAGCGGCAATGATGTTTTCCTTTTTGGCCTCCGCTGTAATCATCAGCACCGGCAAATGCTTGAGTTGTGGTGAACTGCGAATTTTTTGCAGCAGCATAAGGCCGTCCATGTTGGGCATGTTCCAGTCGGAAACGACGAAATCGAACTCCGCCACCATCGATTCCAACTTCTGCAAAGCCACCACACCATCCTCAGCTTCGTCCGCATTGGCATATCCCAACTCTTTAAGCAAATTGCGGACGATACGCCGCATCGTTGAGAAGTCGTCCACGATTAAGAATTTCGTTTTCGGATCGCCCATTTGTCTTCTCCGGCCTCTCTCTTAAGTACGTATCGCCTTCTCACCTTTGATACGTACCGCCGCCTCATCCATGATGCCCTCGCTGGAGAAGCGGCCGTAGGGTTTGTGCAAGCACTTCGGCATCAAATTTCGCCACATAGGCATCCACACCAACACGCTTGCCCATCGCCCGGTTGGCTTCGGACGACAACGACGAATGCATGACGACGGGAATGCTATCGAACCGTTTATCGTTCTTGATGTTTCGCGTCAGCACATAACCGTCCATTTCCGGCATCTCGGCATCGACCAGAATGAGGTCGATCTCCTCCGACATCTGCCGGCCAGCCTGTTGTGCGTGTCCAGCCATGCCTTCGAGGCGCGTCCATGCTTCCAGGCCGTTTACAGCGTGCTTGTGATGTACACCGAGTTTGTCGAGTACTTCGATGATCTTGCGTCGCGCCACGGAGGAATCGTCGACGAAGAACACGTTGTAGCTATGCCCGCTGAGCAAAGGATCGATATTGCCAACAACCACGTCGCCAAACGTGTTGGCGAGGACGGTTTCGACATCGAGTATGGATACCAGTTTGCCGCCGGCCAGTTCCGTAATCGCGGTGATGTAATTTTGCAGGCTGCCCGAAACGTTTTCCGGCGCACGCACCTTGTCCCATTCCACGCGGATGATGCGGTCGACTGCCTCAACGATGAAAGCCAGGGTGTGCTGGCTGTATTCCGTCACCATCATCGAGCCGCCAAGCGGCGCATCAGGACTCGCCAACCCCAGTATCTTGGCGAGCGAGAGCACCGGGATCACGTTGCCGCGCAGGGAAATCAACCCTTCCACGCCGCGCGGCATGTTGGGGGTTTTAGTGATGAAGGGTCTGGCCGAAACCTCCCTTACTTTGAAAACGTTGATGCCAAACGTCTCATTCGTCCCCAGTGAAAACAGGAGGATTTCCATGCGGTTCGACCCTGCAAGCATGGCTTGGCTTTCGTCCGTGCCAAACGGCGCCTGCTCGGGTTTGATTTCGGTATTGCCTTGTGATTCCAGGTTCAACATGGTTTCACCTCATTTTCGTTCTTACCTGGCAGGGGTTTCTTCGGATTCAGGAGGGGCGCCAAGAATCAAGTGCCGCAGGGTCTGCGACAAACGCAGCGGCTCGAATTTTGGGACGTATTCGTCTACACCAACCGAAAGGCCGAGTTGCTGGTTCGACATCCCCGTCAGCGAGGAATGCATGACCACCGGCACGCCCTGAAAACGCGGATCGGTTTTGATGTTACGGGTCAGGATATAGCCGTCCATTTCAGGCATTTCGACATCGGTCAGCACCAGGCTAAGTATGTCGGAGACTTTTCGCCCGGAAGAGTCTGCCGAATCGGCGATTTTCTTCAACTCTTCCCATGCCTTGCGCCCATTGATTGCACCGATATATTTCACGCCCATCGTGTCGAGAGTTTGCGTGATCTGCTTGCGCGCCACCAGAGAATCGTCGGCGAACACCACCATGTAATTCTCGGCGTTGGCAATCGGCTTGATGTCCTTATAAAGCGCGCTGTCTTCGTCGTAACGCGTGGTTTCCGACAGCACTTTTTCGACATCGAGCAACATCACAAGCCGGTCGTCCGCCAGTTCAGTAACCGCCGTGACCAGGCCACCCATATGCGCAACCAGCATATCCGGCGGCACACGCATCTGCCCCCAATCGAGCCTGAGAATAGTGTCGACCGCTTCGACCAGAAAACCCTGGGTATGGCCGTTGTATTCGGTGACGATCATGATGTCGCGCGCAGGCCCATCCCCTATCCCGGCATATTTGGCCAGGTCAACAACGGGAACCAGTACGCCACGCAGGCTTACCATGCCTTTGACTGCGGCGGGCATTTCGGGCGCAGCAGTAATTTCGGGCGTGCGCATGACTTCGCGCACCTTAAATACGTTGATCCCGAAAGTTTCCCGCCGCCCGCTCCGTTGATCTTCACCTAACGTGAATAACAGGATTTCCAGCTTATTTGTCCCGGCCAGTTTGGTACGGGCATCGATATTCTTCAACAAATCGGACATTTCGCGTTCTCCGCCGAAAGCGGCCATATCCTGGCCAACACGACCGGCCGTAGTGGCTTACATTCTTCGTCTTTGGACGACCTGTTTCTGAAAGCGTCGATCGGAAGCCTTTTTATATCCATACGGACTGTAAGTACGGCGGCATAACCAGCCGTGAATATGATTTACCACAATCATACGCGTGGGTATTCGGCATGAGTGTGAAATCCGCCTCCCAATCGATGCAATACCCGTGCGGCAACTTCGGTAATTGGCACTACTTCCTTTAGCGCGCCAAGCAATGCCGCTTCACGGGGCATGCCATAGACGACACACGTAGCCTGATCCTGCCCTATCGTCCAGGCGCCTTCCTGCATCATATGCAGCAGGCCAGCAGCGCCATCTTTGCCCATCCCTGTGAGGATTACGCCAATTGCGCTGCGCCCGACCTGCTCCGCCGCGGAATGAAACAGGACATCGACCGAAGGCCGGTGATGGTTGACGGGGACTGAGCGCGACAATTCACACTGATAGCCGCCAGTGGGCCTTTTTTTTATTTGCAGGTGCGAATGACCGGGAGCCAGATAAGCCACCCCAGGCTCGATTATCTCGCCATGAACGGCCTCTTTCACGCTTATCTTGCTCAACATGTCGAGACGCCGCGCAAAAGAGCCGGTAAACATTTCCGGCATGTGCTGCGTCATGAGAATTGGCGGTATGTCTGCTGGTAAACGGGCCAGAACTTCACGAATGGCCTCGGTTCCACCCGTCGATGCGCCAATAAAGATGATGGCCCCCGAATAGGGAACGATCTGCGTCCGGGGCAAGGTGGACGCCGTCGGAGAAGAATCCTGTCGAGCCTGAAACGGGCGTGACATTGTTGCTCCTTGCAAATCCGGTTCCCAAATCAACGCAATGGTGAATCCAGGCGCACATACACCGTGCGCCCGATAGAACGCAACAAATCGGCAGCGTGCGTGAAACTCTCGGAATGTCCGGCGTAGAGCTTCCCGTCCCATCGCAATAGCGGGACGAAACGTTTCAAAATACCGTACTGTGTCGGCCTGTCGAAATAAATCATGACATTGCGGCAGAAAATCGCGTCGAACGGCCCTTGCACCGACCACGCCGGAGACAGCAGGTTGATACGGCGAAAACTGATGAGCCGCCGCAATTCGGCCCGTACAGTATAGGAATTTTCGTTGCCGGGGGTGGGGATGAAATACCGCGACAGACGTGCGGGCTGCATGCGATCCAACCTGTCACGGCGGTAAATGCCTTTTTCAGCCTGTGCGAGTACGGCGGTGTCGATATCGCTGGCAACGATTTCCACCGACGGTAACAGAGATGCAAACGTTTCGCAGACCGTAATAGCCAGTGAATACGGTTCTTCCCCCGTCGATGAGGCGCAGCACCATATCTTAATGATCCGTTTTTCCGTTATCTGCCTGAGTTGGTTGGCAAGAATCTCGAAATGGTGCGCTTCGCGGAAAAAGGCAGTCAGGTTGGTCGTCAGCGAATTGATGAAAACTTCCCACTCATTGCGATTCTGTTCGAGCCGGCGCAAATACTGGGCAAAGGTTTTGTCCCCGCATGCCCGTAAACGCCGCGCCAATCGGCTGTAGACCATGTCGTGCTTGGAGGGCGAGAGCACAATCCCCGAATTTTTGTACAACAGATCACGGATACGTTCGAAATCGGCGTCGGTGAACTGGAATTCGCGATCCCGGAGCGGAGACAAGCTGGAGACGTCCAAAACCTTCTTGTCAAGTTCGCTTCTGGTAGCGTTCGTTCCCGGCCTGTCAGATGGTTTGGAATGCAAACCTCCCAAACTGGAAAGGGATCCAAAACTGGATTTGTCGTGGGGGTCACGGGAAGCCGGAGGAGATGCCATAACAAAACCTTTTCGTTTATGGCCCGAGAGTCTTGCCGGGCGGCGTGTTCAATTTATTTTCGATGTCGCGTCCCAACTCCATCGCTTTCGGAACCGATTCCACCGGGGTCTCTGGCGAACGGCCCATCAACTCGCTACGGATGGCCTCCTCGGATTCCTTGTTGAGGACGATGATGCTGATGCGCCGATTGATTGGATCCAACGGATCATTGTTATTCAAATGAATGGTGTCGGCCAATCCCACCACACGCACCACTTTATGCGACGCCAGCCCACCAGCAACCAACTCGCGCCGCGCCGTGTTGGCGCGGTTTGCCGAAAGCTCCCAATTTGAAAACCCCCGTTCGTTGCCCGCGTACTGTGCCGAATCAGTATGTCCCGAAAGGCTGATGCGGTTGTCGACCTCGTTGAGTGCCTGACCGATGGCGCGCAATAGCGCCACGGTGTACGAGCGCAACACATCACTGGAGATGTCGAACATCGGACGGTTATTCTCATCGACGATCTGAATGCGCAGCCCTTCCGAAACGATGTCGATCAGTATCTGTTTTCTGAACATGCGCAACTGGGTATTGGCCTCGATGAGCGCTTCAATCTTCCCTTTGAGGTCGATCAGGCGGAGGCGTTCGCGTTGCCTTTCCAGTTCCAGTCCTTCGAGACTGGCTTCGCCCATCTGCTTTTTGCGCGCAGCGTCGAGGTTGATTGACCGCGTCGATGGCGTATCGCCCTGCCGCACCTGACCCACTTTGCGGGACAAATCTTCGCCGCCGCCCCGGACGATGCTCGAACTGTCGCCTGTACCCTGCCCGCCCTGCATCGCTACCTTGAGCGGGTTCTTGAAGTAGTCGGTGATGCCCTGGAGATCCCCCTGGGCGGTTGAACCGAGCAACCACAGCATCAGAAAAAACGCCATCATCGCGGTCACGAAGTCAGCGTAGGCGATCTTCCATGCCCCACCGTGCTTAGTGGCAGAGATTTTCTTGATGCGTTTGACCATGATGGGGTGCTGCGTGTTGTCCATCGCCCATTCCCTTTAGCTCCTACGATTCTTGATTTCCTGCTCAAGTTCCAGGAAAGTGGGCCGGTCGTTGGCAAAGAGCACCTTACGCCCGAATTCCACTGCGATCTGTGGGGCGTAACCATTCATGCTCGCCAGCAACACCACCTTCATTACTTGGAAAATTTTGCTGCTCTCTTCGACTTTTTGCCTGATCTGGGTCGCCACCGGACAAATGAAACCATATGAAAGAAGGATGCCCAAGAATGTCCCTACCAACGCCCCGGCTATCATCTTGCCAAGCACTGCGGGCGGCTCCCCAACCGCGCCCATCGTATTGACAACCCCCATTACACAGACCACGATGCCGAAGGCCGGCATCGCCTGCCCTATTTCGTCAATCGCATGCGGGGCCTGATGCGCCTCCTGGTGATGCGTTTCAATTTCCATGTCCATCAGGTTTTCGATCTCGAAGGCATTGAGGTTTCCGCCCACCATCATGCGCAGGTAGTCGCACATGAACTCGACAGCATGATGATCGGAAGCCACGCTTGGATATTTCGCAAAAATTGGGCTGGAACCCGGTAGTTCGACATCGTTTTCTATTGACATCAACCCTTCCTTGCGCACTTTGACGAGCAGTTCAAAGAGCAGCGAAAGCAGGTCGACGTAAAGAGCGCGGTTGTACTTCGAGCCTTTGAATGCCAGACCCAACGACTTGATCGAAGACTTGATTACCTTAGAACCGTTGCTGGCGATGAAGCCGCCGATAAACAACCCAAAAATGGCCGCATATTCGGCTGGAACCCAAAGCGCCATAAGGCTGCCATGCACTGAAAACGACCCCAGCGCAGACACGAGGATGATGACGTAACCAATGAGCAGATACACAGGTTATCCCGAAACGGTGAGCAGGCTCACTCATACAATGCATGAGTTTCTGCGGGATCGCCGTGAAAACTTGTAGCTGGAATAAAAAAAGCTACCCTCACGAACAGCCTTTCGATCACGTCAACCGAAAGACCGAGGCTGCCCGGATCAGAGTTCCGCCATTTCCAAAGCGCGCGTTTTGCGTACCGCAGCCTGCCGGGTCTTGCCCGCACGCGAGGGCATGTTACATAACCCGCACACATAACCGTGCTGCGGGTCATGGGCATGCGCGACGAAACTCCCGCCGCAACTGTGACACTCGGACAGTTGCAGTAGGTCGGCAACGAAAAACCGCACCAGCGTCCAGGCCCGGGTCAGGCTCAATACCGGCTCCACCTTCCCAGCCTCGATCTGGTCGAGATAAAGATGGTATGCCTTGATGATCGCGTCCAGCCCGTTCAATCCCTCGTAACATTCAAAATAGCGGTAATACCCCATGAAAAGTGAGGAATGCACATTTGGCTGCCAGGTCATGAACCAATCCGTCGAAAACGGCAACATGCCTTTCGGGGGGGAAACGCCGCGCACCTCCTTGTAGATCTTGAGCAGTTTTTCACGGCTTAACCGTGTTTCGGCTTCAAGCATCTGCATACGGGCGCCAAGCCGCACCATTTCAGCGGCGCGTTGAATATCTTCCGCCTCGTCAATAATTCGTTTGTTTTTCATTTGCTCTCTCTCCAGGAGCAAGGTCATGCGCTCTCTTCGGTCGAACGGTTAGCAGCAATGATGGCCGCGTGCAATGTGGAAGCTGTTTCGTCCCGACCCTCCCCGGCCATTAGACGGGCAATCTGCTCGTCATCAAAGCGAAAACGTGGAATCAATACCGGGTTGTCGGCCATCTTGACCAGTCTGGCCGCCGACAGGTTTTCAACAAAATCCGCCAATGCCTTGCCAATCCCCAACCGAAACATGGCTGTTTCCCGATCGCAATGCAGCATTTTTTGCGCAAGCATCAGGTACGCAATGTTTAATTCCCGGATTTCGGTCTGGAAATTTGGATGACTCATTGGAAAACTCTCGCATTTCATGGAACTGACGAACCCAAGCTTAAGTAAGTTGTCAGCACTCACAAGATGAATAATTCACGTTCCAACTCCGTTATCGCCATCCGTGCGGATTTCCCTCATTGCATTGCAAAATACAGCACGATATATACGCGTCGGGCAATTTCTGCTATTTATGGCAAAACAATATTTTAGAAAGCTGCCGTCCGATAAAACCGAAAATGCTTTAGCTGTATAGGTTAGGGAACCCCTGCATAACCCCAACACTGGATTGCTTCGCTTCGCTTGCAATGACGGTATTGGTTGAATCCATTGACTTTCCTGCTCAGTCATTGCGAGGATCAAAGCGACGAAGCAATCCAGAAA
>WREK01000078.1 GCA_009779355.1 Betaproteobacteria bacterium
AAACCTATGTCTACAAGGCCAAAAATGGCCGAAAACTACCTTGTAAAGCTGCTTTTCGGACTGATTTTGACCTGTCTTGTGGACTCTGGCACCTGAAAAAATAGTTTTTGAGCACCCTGTTAATTTACTTTTACCTTCCGGCGGCGCGCCGGAAACGCCCGGTAGCGGTCATCGGCTCCCTGTTTGGATCTTTTCCGGCGTCCTGCCCAAACCTGGAGATGCTATGCTAATAGCGCACTTGCGTTGCCATACAGTCGGCTTCCTCAATAATCAGGCATAACCAAAAGGGAGAAACCATGAGACTCATCGCCTTATTCGTTGCGATCCTTTGTGCGTCTTGTGTAATGGAAAAGCGATCCGTACCGCGTATTGAGTCTGACGAACGGGCACAAACCATTATGAGGCCGCAAGCCATATGCGCTGAGCGAAAAGTGATACATATAGATGACGGGATTTCAAACGAGCAGTCCGTTGCTCTGAAACTTGCAATGCACTGTAGGCACGAGTATCAGAAAGCCACCGAAGATTACGCACAACTTTACTTGGACGACGAAGAAAAACGGAAAGAATTTCGTGAGAAACGGAGCAACATACAAGAGAAAATTGAAGTATTTTTGCCGTTTGTCATTGAAAATAGAGTAATAAATAATTCACGTAAAATGAATAAAATCCGATGAAAAACAGGCGCAATCGTTCTGCATGAGAAGGCAGGGCGATTGCACCTGTTCGCCATATACTATACAGGTTGGGGTGAGCTTGCGAAGCCCAACGTTGCCACCGTTCCCTTTGCCCCTGCACGCTGAGGTTCGTTCTGCTCACCCCATCCTATGATTTACGCATATTGTGGTTTGTGCAACCACTCCGACCATTGGCATGCAGATCAAATAGTAACGTAGGTCGGACAAGCCGCGCAACGGCGCCCTCCGACGGTCGTACCGTCCGATGCGCAGCATCGCAATATGAAATAAAAAATGGTGACGCTGCGCGTCAAAAGGCTACGACCGCCGGAGGGCGGCCTCCGGCCTTGTCCGACCTACGATTCACTTCGGGCTACACTTGCCGCCAACTATGATATCGGGATGCAATCGCCCTGCATGAGGAGGCGGGTCGGAAATCGTGGAGTCCAACGGCTCAGTTGGCCATCTGTTTAGCAAAAAGCTACTCAATACTGACGCCTAGCCGTTCTGCCATCTTCTTGGCCTTCTGCTTGAACTCGTCATTTTTGAATTCAACTATACTGTCAATACTATTAACGCATGCTTGATCTATTGCCGTGTAGCACGTCGAACCGTCTGGAAGTTCATTTCCGACTATATAAGAGTAGATTATTGCCTCAGCCTCTTTTTCTGAAACCTTTTCTTTGCCAGAAAGAACCCTTGCGACAAAGCCGGAAAATCTTTCCCCGTTGTTGAGATATGACGTAAGTTTGATGCAATTTTTTACTCCAGAGATCGAATCAATTTTCGTGACAGAATTACACACAAGGTAGACGGTATCGTCTTTTTTCAGGTTTGCGATTTCTCCTTCCCTAATCAGTACCATTCGCACATACATTTCGAGGTCGCGCTGCCCACCTGTTTTAATAGAATAATACTTATTTCCTTGATCGTCCTTGCCGATTCTGTCTATCTTACCGACAACCAGAATCTTTTTCCCCTTGTATTTTTTGTTTGCCGCTGCCTCATCATCACTAAAATCTTTTGAGAACTGTGCAGAAGTGACCTTGTATGCTATCCCTGAAATTTCCAATGCGCGGTCGACAGAGAAAAGCGCATTGTCCTCCCTCATTGCCTTTATAACGTCGTCATATAGCATATTCGTAACAAGCCTGACACCTTTTGAAGACAAACCGGCACCCTTCCCTCCTAGTACAAATTTGTCGAATCCTCCAAAAATCGCCCCAATGGTCACTAGAACCAACAACACGACAACTACGTAAAACGCTATTTTTTTCAAAATCCGCCTCCAAGCATGTCTTTAAAACGACTATTCTATTAACATAACACATGTGTTATACGTTCAGGCGTGAAAAAAAACCGTCGGGGTTGGTAAAGGTGAAAGGCTTCATTGTTCGACCATCCCGACTCATCTCATTTCCACGTTGCTGGTGCCCCGAAGAGGATTTGAACCTCCAAGCCTTGCGGCACTTGATCCTAAGTCAAGCGTGTCTACCAATTTCACCATCGGGGCAAAGTTCCAGGATTTTATCTGTTCGGATGCTTCTTCTCCAGCGGTAAACAACGTGATTTTTGAGTCACCTCGGCCTGAAGGCCGGGAATTCCTCGATACGGTTCAGGGGAGCCTTCGGCCCCTTAAACAACTGTCTCGCTTACCCCATCACGCATTACGGGGATTACGTGCGACGCGTGTTCAAAGGGAACTTCCGGTTCCGAATGATTCGTTATACTGCACTCTGATTTTGTCCCGATGTGCTCCACTCAGCTATGCCACTCAGCCATGCCCATCAGCCATTACGAAAATTTCCCCGTCGCCTCCCTGCTGCTGCCCGCAAACCTGCGTGAACCGGTCGAGGCCATTTATGCGTTCGCCCGTAGCGCCGACGACATCGCCGACGAAGGTGACATCCCGCCCGAAAAGCGCTTGAATCAACTCGCCACTTACCGCAGTGCGCTCGATGACATAGAAAGCGGCGGACTACCCAGTATGTGCGGACTGCCTCCGCTTTTTGCCCGCCTTGCCCGAACCATCCTCAACAACAATCTGCCCCTGAAACCTTTTTACGACCTGCTCGACGCTTTCCAACAGGACGTCTACAAGAAACGCTTTGATGATTTCAACGATCTGGCCGACTACTGCCGTCGGTCGGCCAACCCCATCGGGCGGTTGCTGCTTATGCTCTTCAATGCGGATAAGTCTGAAAATTACTCGCTCTCCGATTGCATCTGCACCGGCCTGCAACTGGTCAACCTCTGGCAGGATATTGCAGATGACTGGAAAAAAGGCCGCATCTATCTGCCCATGCAGGATATGGCTAATTTCAAGGTGACCGAAGAAGACATCACCGCCTCCCGTTGCGATGAACGCTGGCAAGCCCTGCTTTCCTTTGAAGTGGCACGCGCCAGAAGCATATTGAATACGGGCGCACCACTCGCCCGCCGGCTGCCCGGACGCATTGGGTGGGAATTGCGCCTGATCGTGGCAGGTGGCCTGCATATCCTCAACCGCATCGAAGCTGTCGGTTACGACGTTTTCGCACGGCGTCCCCGCATCGGCCACGCCGGAAAGCTGGCCGTCATCTGGCGCGCCCTGAATTATCCGCGCCAAAACGCATGACCCCGCATCAATACTGCCAGGGCAAAGCCGCTGCCAGCGGATCAAGTTTCTATTACAGTTTCATGTTCCTCGATCCAGCTCGGCGGCAGGCCATTACCGCGCTGTACGCCTTTTGCCGCGAAGTCGACGACGTGGTCGACGAATGCCGCGACCCTGTACCGGCCCACACCAAACTCGACTGGTGGCGGCAGGAAATCGACCGCGTTTTTGATGGAGTCCCCACTCATCCCGTCGGACTGGCCCTGCAAGAAATCTGCGCCCCCTTCAGGCTCGTGCGCGAACACCTGCACGAGATCATCGACGGCATGGCAATGGATTTACAAAACAGGCGCTACGCCGATTTTCCCGCCCTACAAGATTATTGCTACCACGTCGCCAGCACCGTGGGCCTGCTTTCCGTCACCATTTTCGGAGCCAGTAACCCCCAGACGTTTGACTATGCCCGCGACCTCGGCATCGCCTTCCAACTCATCAATATCATTCGCGATGTCGGTGAAGATGCCCGCCGCGGGCGCATTTACCTGCCTACCGACGAACTGCAACGCTTTGGTGTGCTTGAGGATAACATCCTCGCTGCCCGCACCAGCGACAACTTCCAGAACCTGATGGCTTTCCAGGCTGAACGCGCCAATGCGTACTATGAACAGGCGCTGGCCAAGTTGCCTGCCGTCGACCGCAAAAACCAACGTCCGGGCCTGGTCATGGCGGCAATCTATAGCGCCCTATTGCGTAAAATCGTCCGGGACGGCTTTCCCGTACTCGACCGCCGTATTTCCCTCACCCCGTTGCGCAAGGTCTGGCTTGCCGGCCTGACCTGGTTGAAAGGATAAAACCGTGACGGCAGTCGCCATCATCGGCGCAGGTTACGCGGGTCTCGCGTGCGCAGTGGAACTGGCCAGCCAGGATATGGAAGTCACGGTGTTTGAACGCTCCAGGACATTAGGTGGCCGGGCGCGGGTTGTCAGAAAGGATGGCTGGACAGTCGACAACGGCCAGCACCTGTTGATCGGGGCCTACACCGAGCTAACCCGCCTGTTGCGCCTCACCGGCGTATCGCCGCGCCAAGTCAGGCAGTTGCCGCTCACGCTACATATTCCGGGGCAATTTCATCTGCGGGCCGCCTCTCTGCCTGCCCCCCTGCACCTGCTCATGGGGCGTGCACGAGGATTAACTTGGCACGAACGGTTTGCCATTTGCACGATGTTGTGCCAGCTCAAACGCAGGCGTTTCCAATTCCCTGCGGAGATGACCGTCACCGAGTTGCTCACCGGTTGCCGCCAACCTCCCCGGTTGCGCAACCTGCTCTGGGAACCGCTCTGTCTGGCCGCGCTCAACACCCCCGCCCATGAAGCCTCGGCCCAAATCTTCGCCAACATCCTGCGCGACACCCTGGCCGCCAGTTCGTCTACCGCCAGCGAACTGCTGATTCCCTGCGTTGACCTCTCCGAACTTTTCCCCGTCCCTGCAGCAAGATACCTCGCCACCCGGAACGGAAACATCCTTACCGGCAATGCCATTACCGCAATCACCCCGGACAACACGGGTTTCCGCCTCACCGGTGCGCCGGGTTGCCGCGTCTGGCCGCAGGTCGTTATTGCCACAGCGCCGCATCACGCCGTCAGCCTGCTCAACTCCACCGGAGCCTGCCCCCAATTCTCGGCACAGGTCGCCGCCCTGCCCTCTGAACCGATCACCACGATTTATCTTGCTTTTGGCTCCGGCTTCGCCCTGCCTTCGTCGATGATCGGGCTGACTGCCGGCCCTGCGCAATGGGCTTTCGACCGGGGGCAATGCACCGGCCCCGAAGGGCTGGTAGCCGCAGTCATCAGTGCGCCACGCCACGAAAATCGTAAAACCCTGATCCCTACCGTCCTCGCCCAACTCGAACGCACGCTTGGCAGCAGCCTGCCAGAGCCTCAATGGACACACATCATCACCGAGAAACGCGCAACCATTGCCTGCCACCCCGGCCTTGTCCGTCCTGGCATCA
Organism: Betaproteobacteria bacterium; assembly: GCA_009779355.1. GTDB lineage: Bacteria > Pseudomonadota > Gammaproteobacteria > Burkholderiales > Rhodocyclaceae > WRNU01. The sequence continues at coordinate 5,285 of WREK01000078.1, forward strand.
TTACACCACTGCCCGGCCTGTGGCTAGCCGGCGATTACATTGAGAGTGAATACCCGGCTACACTGGAATCCGCCGTGCGCGTGGGCGTCCGGTGCGCGCGGGAGATCGCGTCAACGCCTGGCCACTGATTCAGCAAAAATACGGCATAGCCGGTTGACCTGCCCGTCCCAATGGAAAGCTTCGCCATAACGTCGGATGACGACACGATCCCATGTCCTTGAGAGCGCCAGGTCAATGGCTGCCTTCAGGGCAGATGGATCACCAAAGAGTGCGAGTCCCCCCAGTTCCGAGCGGCAAATGAGTTCGCGATTGATTCCGGTATCGAAGGCGACGACCGGCAGGCCGCAGGCCATCGCTTCGAGCAATGCCGTAGCCGGACATTCGTGATGCGCAGTGAACACGAATACGTCGGCAGCCGATAGCGGGTCGGCCAGCCCATCCGGCGGCAGGGCGTCAAGAAAACGTACCGTCTCTTTCAAATTCAGTTGTTCGACCAGGGCTTTCAGTTCAGTGCAGCTGGTTTTCTCCAGGCTATCCGCACCGACGAGCAGGCAAATCAGCCCCGGCCAGCGCTCGGAAAGTGTTGGCAACGCCTCAACCAACCGCCTGTAACCCTTTTCCCCGGATACCCCCCCTGAGGAGATCAACACTGGCGCAACCGGTGAAATCCCCAGCGCGGCACGCGCCGCAATGCGGTCACGCGGACGGAAACACTCGGCATCGATGCCATCGGCAATTATTTCGACCCGTTCATCCGGCGCACCCAGTTCAAGGGCAAACTGGCGCAGGGTGTCGTTTATGGCAAATATCCGCACCGCACCCTTGAACGCTTCGCGCAATTTCGAAATCCGCCACGAACTACGCGCTCTTTCATCGCCATACAGGGTAATCGTAACCGGCACACCGAGCCAACGGCTCAACAGGACACCCGCATACCCCTCGGGATAAGCGCCATGCGCATCGATCAAATCGAGCCGCCCTGCATTATGCAGTGCGGCAAAACGGGAATATGCCCCCTTTGCCATCGCCCACCCGTCCAGCCGTCGCAGCGCTTCCAGCCCCGGTGCGGCCAAAAAACGGGGAAACCATACGGGGATGCCTTGCTGCTCTTCGTATTCCGGCATGCTTGGCCGAAAAGCCGGGTTCAGATTCTGCCGGAACCAGTCCTCCAACGGAACCCAGGGTGTTGGCGAAACGACATACAGGGGCAGGCGGCGTGCGACGCGGAACATGCGTTCTCGGACGAATAGTCCCCGGTTCGGATACAAACTGTTCGGAAACCGGCTGCTTAACACACCGATATGCGGGCCTTTGGATATTTCAGCCATCACAACTCCAACCTTATCGGAAAAACCCCGCCCAGGAGGTCGAGGTAGGCCGAATATGCCCAACCGGGCGTAAAAATAAGTCGTCTCATGGAGGCGATGATAATATGACATACCCACTTGCGGCAGCAAAACACAACTTCACACTTGCATGTACCGCACGCATCCAGTATCGTCACGCGACCGTTGGGGGTGTCCGCACATCGTGATGCGGGCTGAGAAAAACCCTTGGAACCTGATCCGGCTCATACCGGCGTAGGGAAACGCTGTCCATGCCTATATCCTCTTCTTCCAGCCACTCTTCCGGCATCCCCAATGTCGTCTCCATTGCCGGGATCGACCCATCCGGCGGCGCAGGGGTGTTTGCCGATATCAAGACCTTTTCCGCGCTTGGCGCTTATGGGTGCGGCATCGTCGCAGCGCTGACTGCTCAGAACACGCGAGGCGTAACCGGCGTCCACACGCCCCCTGTCGAATTCCTGCGCCTGCAAATCGACACCCTGTTCAACGATGTTGCCCTTCACGCCTGCAAAATCGGTATGCTCGGCAACGCCGGGATCGTTGCCACGGTCGCCGACCGCCTTTCTCACTGGCAAGCGGCCAATGTCGTCCTTGATCCCGTGATGACCGCCAAGAGCGGCGACCCCCTGCTTGACCGTAACGCCATCGCAACCTTACGCGAAGCGCTTTTCCCCCTGGCATCCATCATCACCCCCAACCTGCCCGAATCGAGCCTGCTGCTCGGCGAGCGCATGCCGGAAACGCTCCGCGAAATGCGCCGTGCGGCGGAACGCCTGCGGGATATGTTACCTGCCACATTGGAACGATGGGTGCTGCTCAAAGGGGGGCATTTGTCCGGCAGCGAGTCGGTCGACCTGCTCTTTGATGGCGAGCACATGATCGCGCTTTCCGCCCGCCGCATCGACACGCCGAACACCCACGGAACCGGCTGCACCCTGTCCTCTGCCATTGCCGCGCTGCTGCCGCAGGCTGATTCCTCCAACCCGGTCGAGATTTCCGTGCGCGCCGCCCACAGCTACCTGCAAAACGCCATAGCAAATGCGGGGAGGCTCCGTGTCGGCCACGGGCATGGGCCGGTGCATCACTTCCACGCTGTCTGGGCAAAACCCGAAGATCCCCTTTCCTCACATTGACCAAAATCACATGAACGATCCTTTCGATGGAGCCAGCGCCCGCGTCAACCATGCCGCCATTGCTCCCCTGCCCAACTCGCGCAAGATTTACGTTCAAGGCCCCCGAACCGACCTGCGCGTGCCCATGCGTGAAATTTCGCAGTCGGATACCCCGGCTGCCTTCGGTGGAGAAAAAAATCCGCCCATCTTCGTCTACGACTGTTCAGGCCCATACACTGACCCGGACGTAAAAATCGACATCCGCCAAGGGCTGCCCACCCCACGGCAAGCGTGGATCGAAGAGCGCGGCGACACCGAAATCATCGAAGCCCCCGCCCTTCGGCCAGCCGCCCCCGCCTTTCCCGGCCTTGCCCGCAGACCGCGTCGCGCCAGGGCTGGAATGAACGTCACGCAAATGCACTATGCCCGGCAAGGCATCGTTACCCCCGAAATGGAATTCGTGGCGATCCGCGAAAACCTGAACCGTCAGGCATGGCTCGAAAACCTCGCTGCCACCGGCGACGAAAAACTCGCCGCCGTCCTTTCCCGCCAGCATCCCGGCGAACCCTTCGGTGCGGCGCTGCCAACCGAAATCACCTCCGAATTCGTGCGCGACGAAATCGCCCGTGGCCGCGCCATCCTCCCGGCGAACATCAACCACCCGGAATGCGAGCCGATGATCATCGGGCGCAACTTCCTCACCAAGATCAACGCCAACATCGGCAATTCTGCGCTGGGCTCCTCCATTACCGAAGAAGTCGACAAAATGGCCTGGGCCATCCGCTGGGGCGGCGACACGGTAATGGATCTATCGACCGGCAAGCACATCTTCGAAACCCGCGAATGGATCATCCGCAACGCCCCCGTCCCTATCGGAACCGTCCCCATCTACCAGGCGCTGGAAAAAGTCGGCGGCAAGGCCGAAGAACTCACCTGGGAAATTTTCCGGGACACCCTCATCGAACAGGCTGAACAGGGCGTCGACTACTTCACCATCCACGCTGGCGTAAGGCTTGTCCACATCCCTCTGACCGCGCGGCGGCTGACCGGCATCGTGAGCCGGGGCGGCTCCATCATAGCGAAATGGTGCCTTGCCCATCACCAGGAAAACTTCCTCCATACCCATTTCGCGGAAATCTGCGACATTCTGCGCGCCTACGACATTGCCTTCTCGCTCGGCGACGGGCTGCGGCCCGGCTCCATCTTCGACGCCAACGACGAAGCCCAACTGGCCGAACTCAAGGCCCTTGGCGAACTCACCGCCATCGCTTGGCAGCACGACGTACAAACCATGATCGAAGGCCCCGGTCACGTGCCCATGCACATGATCCGCGAAAATATGGAGCTGGAACGCCAATGGTGCCAGGAAGCCCCTTTCTACACCCTTGGCCCACTCGTCACCGACATTTCCCCCGGCCACGACCACATCGCCAGCGCCATCGGCGCGGCCATGATCGGCTGGCGCGGCACGGCCATGCTTTGCTACGTCACGCCCAAGGAACATCTGGGGCTGCCGGACAAAAACGACGTCAAGGAAGGCATCATCGCCTACAAACTTGCCGCACATGCCGCCGACCTCGCCAAGGGGCATCCCGGTGCGCAGATACGGGACAATGCGCTTTCCAGGGCGCGCTACGAATTCCGCTGGGAAGACCAGTTCAACCTTGGCCTCGACCCCGATAAAGCCAGGGCTTTCCACGACGAGACGCTACCTCACGGCACCGCTAAGACCGCCCATTTCTGCTCGATGTGCGGCCCGCGCTTCTGTTCGATGAAGACCACGCAGGAAGTCCGCGAATATGCAGCAAAAAAGGGCTCGGCGGAATCCGACGCGCTATTGAGGGGGATGGAAGAAAAATCGGCAGAATTCGTGAAATCCGGGGCGGAGGTTTACAGGAAGGTGTAAGAACCGGCCTGGCGCCAGGTTTCAACCCCCCACACCCGAATGCGCGCGCTCTTCAGGTCGCCTCTTCCCCGGTCTCCCCGGTGCGGATACGTACAACCTGCTCCACCGGCATCACAAATATCTTGCCGTCACCGATCTTGCCGGTATGCGCGGCCTTGATGATGGCTTCGACCGCCTGATCCACGATCTCGTCAGCCAGCACGACCTCGATTTTCACCTTGGGAAGGAAATCGACCACGTATTCCGCCCCTCGATAAAGCTCGGAATGCCCTTTCTGGCGGCCAAAACCCTTTACTTCCGTTACCGTCAGGCCGCTGATACCGATTTCAGAAAGGGCTTCGCGCACTTCTTCGAGTTTGAACGGTTTGATAATGGCTTCGATTTTTTTCATGACATGCTCCCACGGGTTCCCCGGCATTCTATGCGTTCCCGGGGCGCCTAGCCACCCTCACGCGAGCCAGCCATGCCGTGCTGGGGTTGGCCTCAAATTGGCGGGTGTTACAGCCTGTATGAGGAAGAGGTCACATGCGGCGGCTCTAATACGATCAAAGCTGAAAAAAAATGGCCGTTACAGGAGCAGAACGACATCCCTGCATAACGGAAAGGCGGTCATGAACAATCAACGCTTCGTGCTCATCCAAGGTAGCCGCGAAAATAGCGACCATACGCCCAAGGACTCCCGCAACATCGGCCATATCGTGGCCAATGCCATACAGGCCGGGTTCCGTATCGGCATGGCCGTCCGCATCGGACAGGTGGATGGCCGCATCGTTGGCTACAACATCGGTCATTTCGGCCTATTCAGGGGCAAGGATTACCCCCTGCTGGTACGCACCCGCTACGGCACCGCCAAATGCAGCCTTGCGGAAGTGGCGGCGACCTGAACCCCTCACCCTGTGATCAGGGCGATTGCACCTTTTTGACATATCCCATATAGATACTGTTACCAAAGTCAAGCTCCGAGGGAGGCGTTTTCGCTAATGCTCGGCATGGCGTGTAAGGCACAAACCGCCTTACACGCCACACCGGCAAGCGTGTTTTGTCCCGCGCGCAGT
>WREK01000079.1 GCA_009779355.1 Betaproteobacteria bacterium
GGAGCGGGTAAACAGGCTCTCTGTGACTTCGAAGCGCAGCAGTTCGGGCGCCAGGCCGTGGCTGGCGATGGTATCGAGCAGTTCGGAGGCAAGGTCGGGGCGCGCGAGTTGGCGCGCTGAAAGGTTGACGCTGACGGGTTGCACGTTGTCGATCCCGACCTGGCTGATCCATTCCTTGATGTCGAGGCAGGTGCGATTGAGTATGAACATGCCGAGTTCGTGCACCTGGTCAGTGGATTCGGCCAGCGGGATGAAGACGCTTGGTGGGATGAAGCCCTGTTCAGGGTGCTGCCAGCGCGCGAGTGCCTCGATGCTGGCAATGCTGGAATTGAAAAGACGGATGATGGGTTGGTAGGCAACGCTCAGTTTGTTTTGCGCCAGGGCGTTGCGCAAATCAGTTTCGAGCGTGAGCCTGTTCAGTAAAGTGTCGTGCATCGATGCCTGGAAAAGCTGCACTGGTGAAGAGGCGTTCCTGCGCGCGGATTGCAACGCGTTGTCGGCATCGCGCAGCAGGGTTTCGGCATCGTTGCAGCCGTCGCTCGTTGCTACGCCGATCCGGCACCGGACATGCAATGTCTGCCAGGAGCCCAGGGCGGCGAACGCGGGCAGGTTGAGCAGTTGCCTAGCGGTTTCCAGCGCCTCGTTGTTGGACGACAGGTCATGCAGCAGGATGGCGAACTGGTCGGCGCTCAGGCGGGCAAGGATATCGCCGCCCCGCAACGAACTGCCGAGATGGTCGGCAACCTGGCGCAACAGGTGGTCGCCTGCGGCATGGCTGTAGCTGTCATTGATGAGATGGAAGCTTTCGAGGTTGAGCACCAGTACCGCGAAACGGAAATCCGGGTCGCGTTCCCGCTGTGCAAACGCGTGCTGCAGGTGCTCGATGAACAGTGCCTGGTTGGGCAGGCCGGTGAGACCGTCATGCATGGCATCGTGCTGCAATTGCTGTTCGGCGCGCTTGCGCGGGTGGATGTCGCTGATTGAGCCTGCCATCCGGACGGCCCTGCCTTGTTCATTACGCCGCGCTACACCGCGGGTCATGATCCAGCGGTAACTGCCGTCTTTGTGGCGAATGCGGTGTTCAAGCATGAACTGAGGCGCTGAGCCTTTCAGGTGTTCGATCATGCGGGCATGAAAAGTGGCCGCTTCGTCCGGATGCAGGCGCGTGGTGAAAAGTGCCGTCATTGCTTCCAGCGGCGAAGTGTCGGACACCGAGGTGTTGATGGGATGCCCGATTATTTCGCAGAAACGGGGTGAGTAATAAACTCTGTTGCGGGCGATGTCCCAGTCCCACAGACCATCGTTTGCCCCGTGAATTGCCATGGAATAGCGTTCATCGCTTGCCTCCAGGCGTTTTGTCGTGTGCTGCAAGTCGTCGATCCGTTGCTGAAGGGCAGAAGCCACGGTGTTGAAATAGCGGGCGAGGCGGGAGAGTTCGTCCATGCCTTCTTCATGTAGTCGGCGATCGAACTTGCCTTCGGCCAGAGCCTGGCTTACCTCCACCATTTGCGTAAGCCGTTTGGTCAATATGTAACCGACAATCGAAAGCAGAATGAAAGTTACGAGGATTCCTGCAATAGCGATGAACATGCTTTGACTCAAAACGGATTGCCGGGTCATGGCCAAATTTTTGTTGGAAATGCCGAACTGAAGAAAACCCGCTTCGTTGCTGGGAAGCAGTAACGGATGGCGCACATGGATCATCGGGTTGTCAAACAGGTTATTGGTCTTCCAGTTGCCGGCATCGATATCGGGAGGCGGGAGCGTTGTCATTTTGGGCATGCCGGCACTCAGCAAAATATTGCCCGTGCTGTCGCCGAAACGGACGTAAGTGACTCCGTCGGTGTCTGTAACATGACCAAGGAATTCGCCCAGAGTGTCCGCAAGGGGGTCGAGATCCGACTGGTTGATGTAAGGAACGGCCATCGCATTGAGCAAGTACGCGTTCTGGCTGATCAAGTTTTCAAGGTTGGTGCGTGCCGCATCGTTCATCAGCCATATGGTGTTTGAAACCAGCAACACGAGCAACACGGTTTGTACAACCGTGACAATCAGTATCTTGATCTTGAGCGGTGCGTTGCGGAGGGAATTGAGGATGTGAACCAGAAAGCGCATGTACTTCTCTGTTGAAGGGGGGTAGATCCATTTTGCACGCCTTGATCTGACAGCGTGGCTTACCGTGGGTTACCAGGAGTTTGATGGCTTCATGTTGAGATTGAAACCCGCACCCGATCATGTAAATAATAATCATATTCCTTACAATCGGTTTCAGTTCATTCAGGGCGGAGAAAATTTATGTCTATTATCGTTTGTGGCTCAATGGCTTATGATAACATCATGATTTTTGAGGATCGCTTTAAAAACCACATCCTTCCAGAACAGATTCATATCTTAAATGTTTCTTTTCTCGTACCGGAACTGAGGCGCGATTTTGGTGGCTGCGCGGGCAATATCGCCTATAACCTCTCCTTGCTTGGATCCAATCCGCTGATCGTGGCTACGGTGGGAGATGATGCCGAGGATTATCGCCGAAGGCTCGATGCGCTCGGTTTGAGCCAGGAATACGTGCGCCATGTGCCGGAAACATTTACCGCACAGGCGTTCATTACCACCGACGCGGATGATAACCAGATTACCGCGTTTCATCCGGGGGCAATGATGTTTTCGCACCAGAATGACGTCCGGGCGGCCAGGGGCGGACGGGCGCAGCTTGCCATCGTTGCGGCTGACGGGCGCGAAGGTATGTTGCGACATGCTGAAGGATTGGCAGAAATCGCAGTGCCTTTCGTGTTCGACCCCGGCCAGGGGCTGCCGATACTGTCTGGCGAAGAACTCCTGCACTGCCTGGAGCTTGCCCGTTACTGCGCAGTCAACGACTACGAGGCACAACTCATGTCCAACAAAACCGGGCAGGGCATCGAGTTACTCGCTGCCAGGGTAGAAGCGTTCGTGGTGACGCTCGGGAGTAAAGGTTCCCATATATATGCTGGAGGGGAGCGCATCGAAGTGCCCGTTGTGCCTCCCGCTGCCCTGGTCGACCCTACCGGCTGCGGCGACGCTTTTCGCGCCGGCCTGCTCCACGGCATCGAACAGGGATGGGACTGGCTCTCCTGCGGGCGCCTCGCCTCGGTGATGGGCGCACTCAAAATCAGCCACCGTGGCGGGCAGAACCACTGCCCTGGACGGGCGGAGATCGAGGCCTTATTTCAATCCGCATTTGGCGAGAATCCCTGGGCCTGATGACCGGTTTCAGGGGAAAAAATGCTTCAGGTCGGATTTGCTTGGGACGATGTCCGTGACTTCCAGCTCCAGATGGGTGGAAACGTAGCTTTTTGGGGCTATGCCGGTATTTTGCGCAAGCCTTTCGGGCGGAACCCAGTCAGTGGGTGTAAAGATGCGGCGGGAAAGCGGTTGTTCGATGGGGTTATGTAAGGTCAATTCAAGGTTCGGCCAATCTTGCTCGAAATTAGCCTCGTTCGTCACTGTGGCATAGAACACGTAGCGGTGTTCATTCCGTTGGTTGAAGCCATACGTGACTTTTATCCGAGAAGCATCGCGCGGCAATGGCATTGCGCAACCGAAAATATTGCAGATCGAAACAAATGCGGGGCGCGTATTTGGAAACGTGCGGGCAATACGGTCGCGGAACAGAAAAACGGATTGGGTGACAAAAAGGACTCCCAGTGCGCAGACGGCAGCCGTCCAGTACTTGTGATATTTGATATGTGTGGCAAGGTTACCGTAGGCAATATCGAAGTGGGACGGTGGTGGTTTTTCCGGAGTGTTGCTTATTGTGACGTTTGTAGCTGTGGTTTCGATTTTGTCGCGAGCTGCTGCGCGGGCAACCTTGGCCTCGGCATTGAATTCAGCCTCGATTTGATCGATTTTGGTTTCAATGCCGAATTTTGAAAAAACTTCATTCAAAACCTCTTTATCGATTTCCTTGTTTGGCCCCCGCGCAACTGCACCGCGTTTACGCCTGCTCCATCCGGTACTTTCCTTCAAGGCTTTGCCAATACTAAGAAAAGTGAAGGCCAGCCGGTTCGGTTTGTCGGCAGGTTTAACCCGTTTTCGTTGTCGTGAGCTTTCCCTGGGCTTATCTCTTTTTCTCTCCTGGCTGCTGCGGTTGCGCGTAACCTGGGGCAAAGCCATATCCTGCGGCGGAAGCGATGCTTCGGTGAATGGCGGCAGTTCCTCGGACAAAGGCGGAGAAGATGCCGCCGGGGCAGGGGGCGGGATTTCTGGCGAAAGCGGCGGGATAAGTGTCGATGTTTCCGGCAAAGACGGAGGGGATGCCGCCGGGGCAGGTGGCGGTATCTCCGGTGAAGGTGAAGATGCAGCCGCAGTTTTGACCGGGGATGCAACCGAAGCCTCGACAGGGGTGGGCGGTTTGGGACTTTGATCCAGTGGCGAAGGATTCTGCGCAGAGATCCGCTGCTGTAGCGGTATGTGAACTCTGGATTGCGTGTCGATTGAAGACGAAAAATCGAGTTCGCTCAATGAACGCTGCGAAGTTTTCTTAATGACTGGCGCAAGAACCGGCTTGGTTTCCAGCGGAATTTTGGGTGTGAGGGACTGCTTAACGGAAGGTGTGTCTGATTCCATGCCGGTGGCACTTGCGCCTGAGGATGGTTTGGCGATAGGTTTTGCTGCGGCAGAAGAGGTTTCCGGAGTTTTGGCCGATTGGTGCTGCCGGGGGGGAGAGGAAGTTTGTCCGACCTTGGGGTCTGATTCGGCCAGATGGTCGAGCGCATTGAAGGGATGCAAACAATTGCCGCAACGTACCCGGCCCTGCCGGGCGAGCAATTGTTCAGAGGTAAGCCGGAAAACGGTTTGACAATCCGGGCAGCGAGTTAACATCGGGAACGAATCATGATCATGCAAATGAAGAATAATAAATCATCGCCCATCTTGCTTGCGCACGGTTTTCGTATGTTTATAAAGCTTTTTTGACCCGGTTTGGCCTTCCGGTAAGGGAGGCGCCACATGTCCGGGCTTTAGCGGCGCCCCTCCAGGCGAACCCATCCTTCGCGCATATCACCGACTTCGAGAGGTATCAGGGGAGCCCAGGTCTCGATAACTTGGGGCGCTTGCTGTTCGAGCACCCCGGAAAGCGCGACCCGTCCGTTGGGGGCGATGCGGGCCGCAATGGCAGGAGCCAGCACACAGAGCGGGTTGGTGAGGATGTTGGCGACAACGATATCGAACGTCGTTTCAAGTGGTTCGCCGGAATGTTGTATGTGCACGATGCCAGATACGCCGTTGCGTGCTGTGTTTTCCCGTGCTGTTTCCACTGCGCGCTCATCAATGTCGACCCCGAGCGAGCAGGCCGCGCCAAGGCGGGCGGCAGCAATAGAGAGAATGCCCGAACCGCAACCGAAATCGAGTACGGACATGCCAAGCCGGACGGTCTCGAGCAGCCATTCCAAGCAGAGTCGGGTAGTGGGGTGCGAGCCAGTTCCAAAGGCCATGCCGGGGTCGAGTTCGATGTTGATCGCGTCAGGGTCGGGCGCTTTGTGCCAGGAAGGCACGATCCAGAGGCTATCGGCGATGCGGATGGGGTCGAATTGGCCTTGTACGGTGCGTACCCAGTCCTGTTCGGCAACTTCTTCGACAGTGAAGGACGGCGGCGCGCCGGTCATCCCAACCGTGGCGGCGGCCTCACCGATGCGTGCGGCCAGTGAGGGGTAGCCAATGGAGTCGAACAGCGCAACGACCCGGCAATGCGCCCACAGGTTGGCTGCTACTTGACCGGGTTCGGCGAACTGCGGTGTTTCGGCGGCAGTACCTGCGTCGGCATCTTCAATGGAGACCGAGAGCGCACCCGTTTCCAGCAACGCTTCCGAAAGTGCTTCGGCGCGGTCGGCTTCAACTTCGACGGATACGGAAAGCCAGGAGGTTGGCATACGTTTCCCTGTGTTCCATGTGTTTATCCGGATTTTTTACCACTCTTGAGGCTGACCAGGTCGTCGAGGCGATCTTCAAGGTAATGGATGTTGATGCCGCCCTCGATGAAACGGGTGTCGAGCATCAGTTCCTGATGCAGTGGGATGTTGGTCTTGATCCCGCCTACGTCCATTTCCGAGAGCGCGATACGCATGCGGCGGATGGCCTGTTCGCGCGTGTCGCCATAGACGATAAGCTTGCCAATCATTGAGTCGTAATGTGAAGGTACCCTGTAGCCGGTATAAACGTGTGAATCCACCCGCACGCCCGGTCCCCCTGGAGTGTGCCAGTTCGTGATCTGTCCTGGCGAAGGGGTGAATTTAAACGGGTCTTCGGCGTTGATCCGGCATTCGATGGCGTGACCGCACATTGTGATGCTCCGCTGGGTGAAACGCAGTTTTTCACCTGCGGCTACCCTGATCTGGGCCTGAACGATGTCGATACCGGTAACGAGCTCGGTGACGGGGTGTTCAACCTGAACCCGCGTATTCATCTCGATGAAGAAAAACTCTCCCTTCTCGTACAGGAATTCAAAAGTGCCCGCGCCACGATAGCCGATCTTGCGGCATGCCTTGGCGCAACGCTCGCCGATGGAAGTAATCTGCTTGCGGTCAATGCCAGGGGCTGGGGCTTCTTCGATCACTTTTTGATGGCGGCGCTGCATCGAACAGTCACGTTCGCCAAGATAGACGGCGTGGCCATGCTGGTCAGCCATGACCTGAATTTCGATGTGCCGCGGGTTTTCGAGGAATTTCTCCATGTACAACATGGAGTTGCCGAAGGCAGCCTGCGCTTCGGCACGGGTCGTCGACACGGCGTTCAGGAGCGCTGCCTCGGTATGTACCACCCGCATGCCACGCCCGCCGCCGCCGCCCGACGCTTTGACAATCACGGGGTAGCCTACGGATCGCGCGATTCTGACGATTTCGCGAGGTTCTTCAGGCAATGCACCCTCCGATCCGGGCACACAGGGCACACCTGCCGCTTTCATCGTTTTCTTGGCGGAGACCTTGTCGCCCATGAGCCGAATCGTCTCCGGGCGCGGCCCGATGAACACGAAGCCGGATTGTTCCACCCGTTCGGCAAAGTCGGCGTTTTCGGAGAGAAAGCCGTAGCCGGGGTGGATGGCCTCGGCATCGGTGACTTCCGCTGCGGAAATGATGGCGGGAATGTTCAGGTAACTTTGCGCGGGAACCGCAGGGCCGATGCAGACCGACTCGTCAGCGAGTTTGACGTATTTGGCCTCGATGTCGGCCTCGGAATGCACAGCGACGGTCTTGATGCCCAACTCGCGGCAGGCGCGCAGGACTCGTAGGGCGATTTCGCCTCGGTTGGCGATGAGAATTTTTTCAAACATGTTATTTCAGCCGATAACGAACAGAGGTTGTCCAAATTCGACCGGCTGGGCATTCTCAACCAATATGGCCTTGATGGTTCCCGCGGCATCGGCTTCGATTTCGTTCATTAACTTCATCGCCTCGATGATGCACAGGCGATCGCCAACTTGAACGCTTTTCCCGATTTCGGTCATCGGGTCGGCCCCAGGTTCGCTAGCGCGGTAGAACGTGCCGACCATCGGCGATTTCAGGATGTGGCCGGAAGGCAGTTCAGGAAGTGCGTCTACAGCCTCATTGGCAGGGGCTTCCGGCGCCGCGACGGGCGGTGGTGCAGGAATATAGGTAGCTACGGGCATGCCGACGGGTGCGCTTTCCGGATATTTGTTCACAATGCGCACTTTTTCTTCGCCTTCGGTGATTTCGATTTCGGAGATGCCTGATTCTTGTGTGAGATCGATGAGTTTTTTGAGTTTTCGCAAATCCATGGTGCTTTTCCGAGAAGAGGTTTGGTTGAAAAAATGAAATTGGGTACGCCTGGATGAAGGCATTCAGGCAGCACGGCTCTGCTTAGCTGGGCTGTTCGCGCAGTTTGTCAGTGGCAAACTCTACGGCAGCCAGATAGCCCTGGATGCCCAGCCCGCAGACCACGCCTACGGCGAAATCGGAAAAATACGAGTGATGACGGAAGGACTCACGGGCATGGATGTTTGATAAATGCACTTCCACGAACGGAATCCGCACGGCGGCCAGGGCATCGCGCAAGGCGATACTGGTGTGGGTATAGGCCGCAGGGTTGATGATGATGAAGTCGATACCTTCGACCGCTGCCGCTTGAACCCGGTCGATCAATTGGCCTTCGTGATTGCTCTGGAAGGACTCGAGTTGTACTCCGCTCGCGCGGGCACGGGACTCCATCGCGATGTGAATGTCGGCCAACGACGTACGACCATACACTTCAGGCTCCCGCGTGCCGAGCAAATTGAGGTTGGGCCCATGCAGCGCCAGGATACGACGCTGCGCGGGTGGTGGAGTTTTACTGGTCTTTTGTTGCTTCATAGGCGAAGTTTGAAGCAAATCAGAACAATTTGTCCAGTGCAGTTGTCCGAATCATTCAGATTTTCTATCCAGGATCCCCGTGCTCAGCGGCGACGCGCTGCGACGGGGGCGTGCAACGTGTTTTTTCCCCTGTCAGGCGGTACCTTCGCGGGATGGCGAGGCGGCAATCAAGGCTTCGACCTGGGCCAGGCGCGCGCGGGGTTGTCGCCGGGTGCGTTCTGCCGGGGCGGGATAAATGGACAATCGCACCGGGATGTCTTCCCATTCCAGGGCCAGCACCGCTTCCGGCGCGTCGGGCGGTGTTTTGCGCACTTCACGGTGCTCGTAGGGGAAAGGGACATTGAGAATAAAAATTTCGACATCCTTGGCGCTTTCCGGGAATAGGTCGATTTCAATCTCCGCGTAACGTCCGGCAGTGCCATCAAGCGCGCCACCGGTAAGGTAGGGTCTGAATTCGCCCAGCAGGCGCATCAGCCCCACCGCCGCACGCCGCATGCTGGCCAGCCGCTCCGGAAGTTCCTTGTCCTGGTACAGGGTTTGCCACCGTCGCAACTCTGTTTCGATTTCGGCATTGGTCGGCAGGGATTCGCCCGTGGCCTCACCTGTGCCAAGCTGGCGAGCTGCTTTTCGTTTTGCGAAGCCAAAATCATCAATGCCGTCCTCGGCCATCATGCGCGCAGCCAGCGCGGCGATTTCGCGGCGGCGTTGCGCGCCACGTGGGGGAAAACCGTATTCCGCCATGAAGAAGAAAGGTGAGCGCCTTCAGGTAAAATCCCGTGCATTCTACATGGATTGCTTTTCTTTCCACCCTACACTTTGGTTTTTTGTTCCATGCACATTCACATCCTTGGTATCTGCGGCACCTTCATGGGCGGCGTTGCACAACTGGCGGTAGCTTCCGGACATAAGGTGACGGGCTGTGACGCCAACGTGTACCCGCCGATGAGCGACCAGCTTGAAGCGGCGGGCATTGTGCTCACCGAAGGGTTCGATGCCGCCCAAACCGGCCTCAAGCCGGACGTTTTCGTCATCGGAAACGCCGTCTCCCGCGGCAATCCCCTGCTGGAAGCGATTCTTGATCAAGGGTTGCCCTATGTGTCTGGCCCGCAGTGGTTGTCCGAGTATGTTTTGCAGGGGCGTTGGGTATTAGGCGTGGCTGGTACGCATGGCAAGACCACCACGGCTTCTATGCTCGCCTTCATCCTTGAAAAGGCCGGGCTCAAGCCGGGGTTTCTGATTGGCGGGGTGCCGGTGGATTTCGGGGTTTCTGCCCGCCCCGGGAAAACGCCCCTGTTTGTGATCGAGGCCGACGAGTACGACACCGCGTTCTGCGACAAACGGTCCAAGTTCATCCATTACCGTCCGCGCACCGTGATCCTGAATAATCTGGAATTTGATCACGCGGATATCTTTCAGGATCTTGCGGCCATCGAGACGCAATTTCACCACCTCGTGCGTACTTTGCCCGCCACGGGTCGTATCATCGCGAATATCCGCGAAGAGAGCTTGAAACGTGTACTTGGCCGCGGTTGCTGGACGCCCGTGGATTGGTTCAATGGCTGGAGGGGAAGCTGGGGCGCGGATGGCGACGATGTTGACGGCAGCCTCATCATCCGCGACGAGAACGGGGATGAAATTGGCCGTACGCTATGGGATCTCACTGGCGCGCACAACCGCGCCAACGCTTGCGCGGCGTTGCTGGCCGCACGCCATGTCGGGGTGTCGCTCGCCGACGGCCTGGCAAGCCTGTCCGGGTTCAAGAACGTCAAGCGCCGCATGGAAATGCGCGGCGAGGCTGGCGGTGTGACGGTTTATGATGATTTTGCCCACCACCCCACCGCCATTGCCACCACGCTAGAGGGGCTGCGCCGCAAGGTCGGCCCTGCGGCGAGGATCATCGCAGTGCTGGAGCCGCAGTCGAACACCATGAAAATGGGTACGATGAAAGACCTGCTCCCGCAAAGCCTCCGGCTGGCCGATCAGGTGTTCTGTTACTGCGGCGGCCTTGGATGGGATGCCCAGGCGGCCCTGGCCCCACTGGGGGCGCACCAGTCCTGCTTTGATGACCTTACTGCGCTGATAGCCGCCGTAGCCGCCGAGACCCGGCCCGGCGACCATGTGCTGGTGATGAGCAACGGCGGCTTTGGCGGCATACACCAGAAATTGCTGAACGCGCTCGCCGCCTAGGGATGGTCTGAACAAGTCGCCGCGCCGTGTGCATCTGCGGAGTCGGGCGGTCTGCGGCGTTGCAAATCCTCGCCATAGCGACGGCTATGGCTGTGGTTTGCGCCTTGCATCCCATCCC
>WREK01000080.1 GCA_009779355.1 Betaproteobacteria bacterium
GACAAAACACGCTTGCCGGTGTGGCGTGTAAGGCGGTTTGTGCCTTACACGCCATGCCGAGCATTAGCGAAAACGCCTCCCTCGGAGCTTGACTTTGGTAACAGTATCTATACAGTATATGCCAAACAGGTACAATCGCCCTGCCATTCATGCGCAGAGACTTTGTCAGCAGTCTGAGGACCTCCCTCACGAGGGAGGCTTTGTCAGCAGTCTGTCCCCTCCCTGGAGGGGTGCCCATAGGGTGGTCGACGCGAAGCGCCAGAGTGGCCTTTTTACGCGCTTCCAAGCATGCGCCCTCCGCCGCTTGGGCGGGAATGCCCACCGGCGTCGTAAAGCTGTGGATGGTTGGCGGCTTCGGTCAGGACGGAGAGGGCGGCCTGGGTCTGCTGCATGTGCCTGGCGATGAGTTGGCCGTTGACGTGGTTGCGTTCTTTTGCGCGTGCGGCAAGCGACAGAACTTCATCCCATCGTGCGAGCGCCTTGGGCTGTCTGGCACAGAGGTTACGCATAGTGGCGTCGCCCTTGCCGTAGCCGAAACGGGATACCAGCATGGATCGGTCATCATGCAGGTGTTGCAACTGGCGGTAGCGGTCGTTTTTTTCCTTCGTGATCGGGAGCAGGCCGTCCGTGTCTCCGGAGACGAGCACGGCTTCTTCGCGTTCGAGGAGTTCGAGGAATTTTTTGAGTTGGTTGGATTCGGCTTCGAGCAGGAGAACGATGCGCTGGAGTTCCTGGGGGTTGGGGGTGTACATGGCTGTATTGAAAACGGGTGTTGAGACAGGCTTTTACACGCATTTTTCGTGCCACGGTTGCCGGTAGGCCTGAAAAAAGTGACGGGGATTGCGTTATTAACTCGCAATCCCCGCCGCCGAGCACGGATTTACTATTTATCAGCCGTGTCCGACTTTCGATTCAAACATTTGGCGGACTTCAGAGATGAGTCCATCGGCTATGCGATTGGCGTCTACCTTGAAGTGACCTTCACGAATGGCTTGCTTGATTTCTTCGATGCGTGCGGTGTCTATCGTTGGTGTTTTTGCCAGGGCGGCTTCGGCCTTTTGCAGGGACGAAGCGAGCGACGATAACTGTACTTGTTCTCCGCTGTTTGCTATGGGCTCGGAATTCGGGCGTTGCCGTGTTTCGCTGGTGGGAGTCGGTCCGATAGGTTTGCCGAGACTTTCGACTTTCATGATAAGACTCCGGGGGAAAATGACCTAGCTTTGAAAGCTTCCTGTTTGCTTGCTACGGCATGATAGTGCGGAACTTTAGCAGATTTTTTTAAAAATACCGTTGGCAAGTTCCAATACAACTTGCTGCGCGGCATCGACGCAATGTTATGGATTGACCTCGACCGTACCATCATGGAGTGCCGTGCCACTGACGACTTGATTGTTTGGCAGGCGTACCCGAACCGTTTCGCCCGGTGCGGCGGAATTGAGGGCACGCCCGGTGTTTGAGACCCGGAAAGCTTTGCCTTGGCTGAAAACGGTAACTTTGTTGCCTTGCCGGACGGCTTCCGGGATGCGCAGCATGCGGGTCTGAAGGGGGGTGCCCTGGGCGAGCGCCTGCCGAGTGGGGCGTCCCGTGGCGTGGCTGGCGTCGGCGAGCACATCATTGGGCAGGGCGGCAATGTCGCCGCGCCGGTGTTCGAAGTCGGAAGGGCCGAGGATTTGTCCGGCGGGCAGGGGGCGGGCAGCGACGAGGTAATTGTCGATGACCTTGACGCGCGCCTGGAGGTAGGCCGTCCAGGCAACCGGGGATTCACAACGGACACCAATACTGAATGCGCCCCAGGCACGGGTCGAATTGGGTAAGAAGGCAGTTGGTGCGTGGCATGGCGGCAAACGATTGCCGGGGTCGAGCGGACTGATTTCGATAGTGACTTCGCCGGGAAGCCCCTGTGTTTTTTCTTCAATAAGTGTACGGGCCGCTGCTTCAACCGGTGCAGATGTTTGCTGCGCAATGGCACTGGCCATAACAAAGAGCATGGCGGGAATTATGGCAATGCTTATAAGCGGGCGGCCAATCATTTTGCTTTGTCCTGCATGGGCTTGAGTTTCGCAGTATGAATGCATTGTGGCAAGTCCGAATGGAATTGCAGCACGGCCGGTTCATGTTTGCGAGCGTTGCATGAATCAGGAGGTTGCGAGGGCGGCAACCGGTATTCTTGAACACACGTGGAGTGCAATTCCTGTCATTCATGACGGGGTAAGCGGGACAATTGTTTATGGGGACGAAGGCTTTCCTGAACCGTATCGAGGAATCCTTGGCCTTTAGGCCGAGGTGACTCAAAGTGATATCAGAAAAATTTTGAGCACACGTCAAGATCAATCCCCGGAGTGAGTGGCAGGATGAGCGAAGCAATCATTTATTGAACCGAAGGTTTCCCTGAATAGCTTCCTTCCTTGAGGGAGGTAGCACGCTGAAAGCGTGACGGGAAGAGAATATCGAGAAATTTTTGGCTTTTAGGTTGGGGTGACTCAATTATATTTTTCCGTGATGCAACACGAAAAAACAATAAAAAAGTCACGGTTGCTGCTGTGAGAAATGTCACTATTATTTGTGTGATGAAGAGAGTGTTTTAGATTTGTTTTGAGGTATGTGGATATAAAACTTCATTAAATACATAATGTTATGTTTTTGTACCTACGGCAATAATGTTATTAACAGGCGGAAATTTTTGCCGCATTGCACTGGATCTTTTGCAAGCGTTATTTTAATAAATTGATGCTGTTTTATCCGTTTTATCAACGTTACACAGCTAAAAAAGAGGGTTAGCATCATCGTTAGGGTAGTAAAAATTGCCTCACACAAGCTGGCATGAAAAATGCTTGGTGAGGTCAAGTCAGGAGAGAGGTAATGAAAAACCTGCTCGAAAAAAATTTGATGGCTCATCAGACTGCGCTGAATCTCCAAGCGTATCGGCAGCAGCTGTTGGCCTCAAACATCGCCAATTCTGATACACCGAATTTTAAGGCACGCGATATTTTGTTTCGCGATGCACTGAATGCGGCGTTGAATCGGGGGCAATCGCTGTCTCTGATGCAAACTCATGTCCGCCACTTGGGTGTCAAAACAGGGTTTTCGCCGGAAGATTTTGTGCGTTATCGCATGGAATGGCAGTCGGCAGTGGACGGCAATACCGTGGATATGGACATGGAACGCGCCGCTTTTGCCGAAAACACAGTGCATTACGAAGCAAGTATTACTTTCATCAACGGCCTGCTGCGGTCAATGCAGACGGCCATCATCGGTCAGTAACGGGCCGGGATTGCGCCTGCCGCGCGCCGTCCACCGTTTGAGACCGCATCCGGGAGACGGCAATGGACGGCAACATGTTCAACGTATTCAATATTGCCGGTTCAGCCCTTACGGCGCAGTCGATGCGGCTGAATACGACAGCTTCCAACCTGGCCAACGCCGATAGCGTTACTTCTGAAAACGGCCAACCTTACCGGGCAAAACAGGTTGTTTTTGCCGCCCGGCAATTGCCGGGGGCGGGCCCCGCTTCGGTCGGCGTGGTGGTGACGCAGATCGTCAAGAGCGCTGCGCCGATGCGGCTCGTCTATGAGCCGAACAGCCCTGCCGCCAATGCCGAAGGCTATGTCGAGATGCCCAATGTCAACGTGGTCGAGGAGATGGTCAACATGATCTCCACCTCGCGTTCGTACCAAAACAACGCCGAGGTAATGAACACGGCACGAACCTTGCTCCAACGTACCTTGCAGATAGGTCAATAAATGATCTGGCCGGCGGAAAAGCCGGTTTAAGCAGGAGTACGAAAGATGAGTGTCAGTACCGATAACACGGTTTCCAGTGTTCTGTCCGGGCTTGCCCGCACGGAACCCGCCAAAACCACGGCGATGCAGGATGAGCAGAACCGCTTCCTTTTGCTGCTCACCACGCAGTTGCGCAACCAGGATCCGATGAATCCGCTGGAAAACGCGGACTTGACCATGCAGTTGGCGCAGATGAGCACGGTCGATGGCATCGAGCGCCTCAATAAGATGGTGCAGTCATTGATGGAATCCAGGGAGCTTTCGGATAGCACGGCGCTGATCGGACATGGCGTGCTGGTCGATGGCAAGGGCCTTGGGCTGACCGAGGCGGGCGCGATCGGTGGCTTTGAGCTTAATGGGTTTGCCGACAAGGTCACGGTCACAATCCATGACTCCAGTGGGCAAGTGGTGACGACACTCGAATTCGACAATGTCGAAGCGGGCAGTCACAACTATGTATGGGACGGCCTGGCAGCCGATGGCAGCGAAGCTGCTCAGGGCATGTACACCGTGAGCGTGGCTGCAAGCCAGAACGGCTCACTCGTCGTCTCGAAGCCGTTGCAGTTCGGCCCGGTGACGAGCGTAATCCGTGGCCCGTATGGCGCAGATTTGCAGGTTGGCGGGCTTGGCATCTTTAAGATTGACGACGTTAAACAGATTCTTTGAAATAGGAGATACATCATGGGATTCACACAAGGCTTGAGCGGGCTGAACACTTCCTCCCGCGCACTCGATGTCATCTCCAACAACATTGCCAATACCAGCACCGTGGGTTTCAAAGCCTCCAACGCTGTTTTTGCCGATGTGTATGCCGGGGCGCTTACCGGGGTGAGTTCGGCCATCCAGATTGGCTACGGCAGCAAGATAACGGCGGTCTACCAGAGTTTCATCGATGGCATGCCGACCACGACCAACAACCCGCTGGACATGGCGATCATCGGTAACGGTTTCTTTGTCGTCGAACGTTTCGATGGCACGATAGCTTATACCCGCAACGGGCAGTTCGACATCAACAAGGACGGCTTCCTCGTCACGCCGCTTGGCGAGAAAGTAATGGGTATCAGGGCAGATGAAAATGGCTTCATCCCGCCTTCAGGGGGTATTTCTGAACCGATTTTCATACCGAAAGGCGACATCGACCCGAAGGCGACTTCGTCGGTGGAAATCCGTTCCGGGAACCTGAACGCGGATGACCCTCCGATTACCATTGTCCCCTTCGACCCGGGCAACCTCGATACCTATAATTTCATGACCAGCATCCCCGTGTTTGACAGTCTCGGCGGGCAGCACTCGATGGCGCTTTACTTTGTGAAGACCAATCCGGGCGAATGGGATGTGTATGCGATGCTCGACAATGAGATTTCGACGCTGTCTCCCGCGCAACCCCTGGTGTATGACGAGTACGGCAAACTCGATCCGCCCATTGCGCCGTATCCCTACACTGCCAATCTCACCAACAGCGCGGCGCAGTTGAACATCACGATCGACATCGACAAATTGAACCAGTTCGGTTCGAAATCCTCGATCACGGATCAGTGGCAGGACGGCTATACGACCGGGCAGATTGCGGGGATCGTGGTCAGCCAGGACGGCGTCATCCAGGGGCGCTACACCAATGGACAGTACAAGGACTTGGGGCAAGTGGTGCTGGCAACCTTCCGCAGCAATCAGGGTTTGGCCCGCGTTGGGGACAACATGTGGTCCGAGTCGCCCGAGTCTGGCCCGCCGATCATCGGGCGGCCACGGTCGGGGCTGAACGGCCTGGTTTCCGGCGGGCAAGTCGAGGAATCGAATGTGGATCTCACGCAGGAACTGGTGAACATGATCATCCAGCAGCGCAATTACCAGGCCAATGCACAGACGATCCGCACTCAGGATCAGATCCTGCAGACGCTGGTGAACCTGCGTTGATAGTGAACTGAGGCAGCAAAATGGATCGCGTGCTCTATACGGCGATGACCGGCGCAATAAGCACCCTGGGGCAGCAGGCGGCGGTTGCACACAACCTCGCCAATGTCGATTCCACCGGCTTTCGCACCGAGATGCACAAGACGCGCGCGGTGGAAATCCAGACCCAGGCCATGCGCTCGCGCTCTTTCGTGGTCGATGCGAGCATCGCCACGGACTTTACGCCGGGGTCGCTGAAGTATTCCGGCAACCCGTTCGATGTGGCCGTAAAAGGCAAGGGCTGGCTGGCCGTCCAGACGGCAGGCGGCGAGGCTTATACCCGCGACGGGGCACTGGAAATTTCCGCCAACGGCGTGCTGCAAACCCGTACCGGCTTGCCGGTGCTGGGCGACGGCGGCCCGGTCACGATCCCGCCAGACAGCGTGATCGTCATCGGTACGGACGGAACCATTTCCGAGATTCGGGACGGCGTTACCAATGAAGTTGCCCGGCTGAAACTGGTGAATCCGCCCGAAGGCGAACTGGTACGCGGCGAAGACGGTTTCTTCCGCCTGCAAAACGGGCAACTGGCCCCGGCCGATGAGGCGGTGCAGGTTGCCGGCGGCTACCTGGAAAGCAGCAATGTCAATGTTGCCCAGCAGATGGTGCAAATGATTTCGCTTGCGCGCCAGTTCGATATGCAGATGCGCATGATTACCAACGCACAGGAAAACGACCGTACGGCAACGCAGGTGCTTACTCCGCGCTGAAGCACCGATAACGATAAAGAAAAGGACTCCCCATCATGATCCGCTCGCTTTGGACAGCACGTACCGGGTTGGATGCCCAACAAACCTCGCTGGACGTGATTGCCAACAATCTCGCCAACGTATCGACGAACGGGTTCAAACGCCAACGTGCGGTCTTTGAGGACTTGCTCTATCAGGTCATCCGCCAGCCCGGCGCGCAATCGACTCAAGCAACGCAGATTTCCAGCGGCCTGCAACTTGGCGCGGGCGTGAGGACGGTGGCGACCGAGCGCGTTTTCACCCAGGGCGCCCCGCAGCAAACCGGGGGCGATCTCGACATGATGATCCAGGGCGACGGCTTTTTCATGATTACGATGCCGGATGGCACGACCGCCTATACACGTGACGGCGCGTTCCAGCGCGACAACCAGGGCAACATGGTGACGGCCAGCGGTTACCTGCTTGCCGACAACATCAACATCCCTGCCGACGCGGTCTCGATCACTGTAGGCAAGGATGGCACGGTCACTGTCGTGCAGGCGGGCAATACCGCTTCGATACAGATCGGAAGCATCCAGGTTGCTATGTTTATCAATCCGGGTGGTTTACAGGCCGTTTCCGAGAACCTCTTCCTGGAAACCGCTTCTTCCGGCGTAGCCACGCCGCAGCAGCCGGGTACGAACGCTGCGGGGGTCATCAACCAGCGTTACGTCGAAGCCTCCAATATCAACGTGGCCGAGGAACTGGTGAGCATGATCGTTACGCAGCGCGCCTACGAAATGAATTCGCGCGTTATCAGCACTTCCGACCAGATGCTTGCCCGCCTGACGCAGATTTGAGAGAGGACACCCATGAATGCTATCGTGCGCGCTGCTTCCATTCTTGCCGTCACCTTCGTGGCGGTGATGCTTGCCACGCTTCTTTCGTCCTGCGCACAGGTGCAGCCGACGCCGCCAACTTCCGTGCATCAGCCGATGTCCGCGCGCCCCGTTACGGCATCGGGGCCGCATGTCGCTAATGGCGCGATCTGGCAACCGGGGCAGGGGTATTCGCTGCTGGAAGACCGCCGTGCCCGCCGTGTCGGCGACATCATCACCGTCAATCTCGTCGAACGCACTTCCGCACAAAAGAACGCTAACGCCAATACGAACCGCACATCCAGTATGGGCGGGGGGATTACAGCAGCCAACAAGGTTCCGCTTTCCGGGCTTGCTGGATTGTCGCTGGAAGCAGGGACGAATTCCACGTTTGAAGGCAAAGGTGCATCGGCGGCCAACAATGCGTTTAACGGAACCATCACCGTTACCGTGATCGACGTGCTTACTAACGGGAACCTGCTGGTATCGGGCGAGAAGATGCTGACGATCAACCAGGGCAACGAATTCATCCGTTTCTCGGGGGTTGTCAACGCGAACAACATTACCGCTTCCAATACCGTGCAATCGACGCAGGTAGCCGATGCGCGAATCGAATACCGTGGCAGCGGGTTTGTCGAAGAGGCCAACAACATGGGATGGCTGCAACGCTTCTTTAACTTCATCAACCCATTTTGAAATATGATATTTGCATTTGTTGTCAAGGAGAAGATTATGGTTGCGTGCAAGTTTCCCGTCCAGAAAATATTCCTGCCGGTATATCTGCCGACGCGCACATTCTGGTGGGTGCTGATCGTTATCTTTGCCATGCTGTTTTCCTCAAACGTGTGGGCTGAACGCATCAAGGACATCGCCACCATCGGTGGTGTGCGCGACAACCAACTGGCCGGTTACGGGCTTGTGACCGGGCTGGACGGCTCAGGCGACCAGACTACGCAAACCCCTTTCACAGTGCAGAGCATCGTTAACATGCTCGGCAACCTGGGCGTGACACTGCCGCCGGGCAGCAACCTGCAACTCAAAAATGTGGCCGCAGTAATGGTGACGGCGGAGCTTCCCGCCTACGCGCGCCCCGGCCAGCGGATCGACGTTACTGTCTCCTCGATAGGCAACGCAAAGAGCCTGAAGGGGGGAACGCTGATCATGACGCCCCTGAAGGGCATCGATGGGCAGGTGTATGCGATTGCGCAGGGTAATGTGGCCGTTGGCGGGGCAGGCGCGCAGGCGGGCGGCGGCACGCAGCAGACGGTCAATCATCTGCTGGCCGGACGCATTCCCAGCGGCGCGACGGTGGAACGCATCGTTCCGGCCATGGTGGGTGAGGGTGCGAACGTGATCGTTGAACTGAAAGAGACGGATTTCGACACTGCGCGCCGGGTGGCTGAAGCCATCAACAGGGTCGCACCGGATTCGGCGCAGGCACTCGACGGGCGTAGCATCCAGGTGAATGCCCCGGTTGGTCGCCCGGAAAGGGTTGCATTCCTCGGGCGGATTGAAAACCTCGAAGTTTCTGCCGCACGGCCTGGCGCGCGGGTGGTCGTCAACGCCCGTACCGGCTCGGTAGTGATGAACCAGAGCGTCGTGCTTGAAAACTGCGCCGTCGCTCACGGCAATTTGACGGTGACGATCGATACGCGCACCGATGTCAGCCAGCCCGCACCCGCTTCATTCGGTACCACGGTGGCAAGCACTTCGGCTCAAATCAATATCAACCAGGAAGGCGGCGCGGTCATGGAGGTCAAGAGCAGCGCGAATCTGGCCGATGTTGTCAAAGCGCTCAACGCGATCGGAGCCAAACCGCCAGACCTCGTCAGCATTCTCCAGGCAATGAAAGCCTCCGGGGCGTTGCGGGCGGAACTCGAAATCATCTGAGACGGGAGCAAGACCATGATGGTTCAAAATGCAAATGCTTTTCTCAATACCCTTGACCCGCGCTCAATGGGCGATTTGAAGGTGCTGGCGAAAACCGAAGGCAATTCCGATGAGGCTTTGCGCGCGGCCTCAAAGCAGGTCGAATCCTTGTTCCTGCAAATGATGCTGAAATCCATGCGCAATGCCGCGCTTGCCAACGGCCCTTTCGACAGCGAGCAGACGAAACTCGTACAGGGGTTGCACGACCAGCAATTGGCGAGCAACCTGGCGCAATCCAAGGGAATCGGCCTGGCCGACGTGTTTTTCCGCCAGTTGGGCGGCGGGCGGAACAAGGAAGGCGAGAGCGTGGATCCACAGGGAGGCATGAATATTCCGTTCCGGTTCATTCCGAAAGCCACGGTGGCTGAATCTGTTGCCCAATCGGAAAAAATCAACGAAACCATTGATGCCGCGCGCAAGGCGGACGGGCAGGTTCCCGAACATGTGCGAAATTTCGTTGTCGACATCTGGCCGCATGCGCATGCCGCCAGCCTTGCCACTGGCATCCCGGCGCATTTCATGGTGGCACAGGCGGCGCTGGAAACCGGGTGGGGTGCAAAGCAGCTGAAGAACGCCGACGGGTCGCCCAGTTACAACCTGTTCAACATCAAAGCAGGGTCGAGCTGGAAAGGGGCGACTACCGCGCAAAAGAACGTGGATGAGTTTGAAGGCGGGAGCTGGCAGTCCCAGCGGGCCGCGTTCCGCTCCTATGGATCCTGGGCTGAAGCGTTTGCCGACTACGCGAAACTCCTTACCGACAACCCGCGGTATGCCAAGGTGCTTGGCAGGAGTGACGCCGCTGGGTTCGCTCAGGGACTCAAGAATGCGGGCTACGCTACCGACCCATTGT
The DNA here is from genome assembly GCA_009779355.1 of Betaproteobacteria bacterium. GTDB lineage: Bacteria > Pseudomonadota > Gammaproteobacteria > Burkholderiales > Rhodocyclaceae > WRNU01. Next base: position 10,052 of record WREK01000080.1, read on the forward strand.
ATGCCGACAAGCTCATGCGCATCATCGGCGGCAATACCCTGAAAAACGCGCTGGTCATGATGGCATGAACAACTATTCAGAACCGGCTTTCAGGCCGGTTTAACAAACTTTTGGAAGGGGTTTGTACCCCTTCCAAAGACTCGCCGAAACCCCGCCCCTTCGCAGAGCGATTGCACCTGTTTGCCATGACACTATGAAGCGGCAGCACGAAATATTGCACCCACATCTGAAGAGAACCTGGTCGCCATTCCTGGCATGCAGATCGAATGGTGATATAGATCGGACAAGCCGCGCAGCGGCGCC
>WREK01000081.1 GCA_009779355.1 Betaproteobacteria bacterium
ACACTGGATTGCTTCGCTTCGCTTGCAATGACGGTATTGGTTGAATCTATTGACCTTCCTGCTCAGTCATTGCGAGGATCAAAGCGACGAAGCAATCCAGAAAAAGGGTTGTGCAGAGTTTCCATAAGGCAGGATGTCACACAATCGAACGTATATGTGACAGGTGGAATGTGTTGATTGGCTACATGCGGGTATCGAAGGCGGACGGATCCCAAGCTACCGACTTGCAGCGCGATGCGCTACTCGCTGCTGGCGTCGACCCTGCACATCTGTACGAAGATCAAGCGTCCGGCAAGCGCGAGGATCGCCCTGGTTTGGCGAGTTGCCTGAAAGCACTACGGCCAGGCGACACATTGGTGATATGGAAACTCGATCGGCTTGGCCGTGACCTTCGCCATCTAATCAAATATGTCTATTTCTATTTAAAATCAATGAATTATAAACTAAATGGCACTTGGTGACGCGACTGCTTGTTCTACCCCAAAGAGGAGGCTATCGTATCATGCCAGGTTGACATAGTCCCATAGTGGGACTACTGTCCACAGCATGAAATTGGTTGCCGTCAAGATTCTCCGTGATTTCTGGAACACGCACCCTGACGCAGAACAACCGTTGAAGGCGTGGATCGGTGAAGTTAAAAAAGCGTCCTGGGTGCAGCCCGCAGATATCAAAGTCAGGTACAAAAACGCTAGTATTCTGAAGAGTCGGCGTGTCGTCTTCAATATCAAAGGCAATGATTACCGGTTGGTCGTTGCCGTAGCTTACGGTTTTCAGGCGGTGTACGTGAAATTCATTGGGACACATGCCGAATATGATGGCATAGACGCGCAGAACCATGAAATGGAGGCATGAACATGGACATCAAACCCATCCGCAGTGAGCAGGACTACCGCGAAACGTTACGTGAAGTTTCATGCTTCTTCGATGATGAACCGGAACCTGGGACACCGGATGGTGATCGTTTTGAAATCCTGCTGACCCTCCTCGAAGCATGGGAAGCGCAGCACTATCCCATCGGGCTTCCCGATCCTGTAGAAGCCATCAAATTCCGTATGGAGCAAGGCGGCTTGACGGTGAAAGATATTGCCCCGGCCATCGGAAAAACCAGCCGCGTCTACGAAATTCTGAACCGTAAACGGCGGTTGACGCTCGCTATGATCCAGAAGCTACACACCCTCTTCGGCATCTCGGCGGAAAGCCTGATCCAGCCGCAGTAGCATCCATGTTCGTCTTATTCCACACGCCCCGCGAAATCACGCGCAAACTGCCAGGCCACCCGGCCTGAACGTGAACCGCGCAACAGTGCCCATTGCAGCGCCTCCTGGTGCGCTTCCCGGATGCGTTTTTTCGGCACACCGAAAACCTTCAGCCAGTGGGTGGCAATTTCAAGGTATTCGTCCTGCCCGAACGGGTAGAAAGACAACCACAGACCAAAACGATCCGAGAGCGAGATTTTTTCCTCTATGGCCTCTGCAGGGTGGATTTCGCCATCGATATGGCGCGTCAACTTGTTATCATCATGGAATTCCGGCATCAGGTGGCGACGGTTGGATGTGGCGTAGATCAGCACATTGTCGGCCAACCCGGAAATCGAGCCGTCCAGTGCGCTCTTGAGCGCCTTGTAGGCAACCTCGCCTTCACCGAAGGAAAGGTCGTCGCAAAAAACGATGAACCGCTCGGGCCGGCCAGACGCCAAATCCATGATTTCCGGCAGGTCGGCAAGGTCGTCCTTGTCGACCTCGATTAGCCGCAGCCCCTTGCTGGCGTATTCATCAAGCAATGCTTTTACAAGCGAGGATTTGCCCGAACCACGTGCACCGGTCAGCAAAACGTTGTTGGCGCGCCGTCCGGCAAGAAATTGCTGTGTGTTGCGTTCGATGCGTTCTTTTTGTTCGTCGATGTTCTGCAAATCCCGCAGGCGGATGACGGAAGGTGTAGCAACTGGCTGCAACAGCGCGCGGCCATGATGGCGGCGCCACAGAAAAGCGTGGGCGGCATTCCAGTCAGGAGGGGAGGGCGGGCCGGGCAATACGGTTTCCAGCCGTGCCAGTACCCGCTCTGCACGCATGATCAGGGTTTCAAGTTCTTTTATATCCATTGCCTGTCTCTTTGGCCTCTCCGTTCAATAGCGAATTTTCATATCGTATTTTCCGGAAACAAGATATGCCCCAATTGCGGGAATTTTTGGGTTTCGTCGCCATGTCGGTACAATGGGCGCCAAATCCGTTTAGTTCAGTTTACCTCTTTCCATCATGAATCTGCTTTCCCGTCATCGGCTTGCCTTTTTCGCATCCCTCGTTACGGCTATTGCTGTCATTTCAGCCGGCTGTACACAATCACCACCGAAAGAAGAACCTCCGGGTACTTCTACCGCCGCAACGACCTCTTCCCCCGGCACTGCTACTATCCCTTCCCCCGGCGCCATTTGCACGAATTGCGCCGTGCCTGCAGTGCCTGGCTCCACAGCCCCTTCCGCCTGGCACGAGGCACATTGGAACGAGTTGCCGGGTTGGGCCACTGACGATCTGGGTGCGGCCTGGCCGGCATTCCGGGAATCCTGCCGCGCCATCGGTCGTAAACCCACATGGGCGGCGGTATGTGCCGCCGCTGCCGCGCTACCCGATAAGTTGTCTGACCAGGATGCGCGCCAGTTCTTTGAACAGCATTTCATACCCCGGCGGTCTCTTGCAAGCGACGGTAGTGTACAGGGGATTGTCACAGGCTATTACGAACCGCTGATTTATGGCAGCCGGACGCAGCTGCCCGGGACACCGTGGCCGATCCTCTCCACGCCCAGCGACATGCCAATGAACCTGCGAGGGCAGAAGGCGGCCCCTTACTGGACGCGTGCGGAACTGGAAAAGCGCCGAGCCGAAGGCAGGCTGCCTGCCCGTGCCCTGTTCTGGACTGCTGACCCGATAGATCTGTTTTTCCTCCAGGTGCAGGGATCCGGGCAGATCGAACTGACCGATGGCACACGGGTGCGCGTCGGCTTTGCCGCTCACAACGGCCATCCTTACCGTTCCATTGGGCGTTGGCTTGTCGATCACGGGGAACTCGCCGTCCATCAAGTCTCGATGGATAGCATCCGGCAATGGGCGCTCAATAACCCGCAACGCCTCAACGAACTGCTCAACAGCAACCCGCGTTACATCTTTTTCCGCGAATTGCCCATCGGGGAAGGGGGGCCGATCGGGGCGCTGGGCGTGCCGCTCCACGCTGAACGCAGCATCGCTGTTGACCCGGCCCATGTCCCACTTGGTGCGCCGGTATTTCTCTCCACCACCTGGCCGCTGTCGGACAAGCCACTCAACCGCCTTGTCATGGCGCAGGACACCGGCAGCGCGATCAAGGGCGCGGTACGGGCTGATTTTTTCTGGGGTTTCGGTGATGGGGCAGGCGAGCAGGCCGGAAAAATGCGCCAGCAGGGGCAGATGTGGGTTTTGTGGCCCAAATGAGTCAATCGGAGACAGACTCCAATTGACTCACGTGTTCAGAAAAGCTCGAAAAAGACTGTGTCATTTTCGGTTTTCTTAGGCGAAAACCCACAGCCGAAACGCCCCGAACCGGTAAGGGGCAATGTAGTGCCCTTGAGGCATTGTTCTTCCTCACCGTCGATGACCACGAAACAGCCGTTAGTGCTTTCATCGATCAACATGAAACTATCAGGCCGCCGTTCGATGCGCGCATGCTGCCGCGAAGCGCGCGGATCGACAATGACAATATCATTACCGAGTTCGCGCCCGACCAGAATGACAGGGCGTTTTCTGTCGATGACCAATGTGTTCTGCTGGTGTTTCAACTGCATGTGTTGACTGGACGAGAAGCGTTCGGCAGATGACCACGCAGTGGGCGACGGTTTCAGCGAAGTGAGCGGCGAGGAATATTCCTGGCGTGAACGTGGGTGTGGCGATAGTGGTGATGCCGGGGAAACAGTGGTTGTGTTTTGTACGCCGATCATGAAGACCGGCCAAGGCAGGGAGTTCAGGGTATTGTCGTAAAACGGCTCCGCACTGACGAATTTCCTGACTGCCGGGTATAAATTATCGATCACCAGTGAACTGGCCAAGGATTGACCGAGGCCGCAAGCTTGGAGGATCAGGCGGGCTCCATCCACGCCTTCGCCCTGATTGTTTTTGACCTCTCCGTAATGGATGCCGATCCGTGATTGCATCAGCATCCCACTGACCGGTGGCAGTTTACGCACGCGGTCAATGGCATCGCAGGCGGCTATGACGGCATCGTTACATTGCTTGAACATGGCAATGATCGCCGAACGGTCACGGGCAATAGTCTGGCCGCTGCTGGCGTCAATGGCAAGATCGATGCGGTTCATGCAACGTTCCACTGCACGGGCAGTTTCTGTTTCTCCAAGGCGGGTGGCAAGACGGTCTTCACCGACGATTTCTGCGATAAGAATGCAAAGAAAATGTGAATTGGACATGATGATTGCAATGGAACGATCAAGATATCCTACGGCCAGGAAGAATATGATGTTTATCCATGGAGAACGATGCAGGTATTGAAGGTTTGATGGGAATTAGTTCCAGACTTGAAAGGGGTTACCGATTTTATGAATATATTATACCAAGGAGATCAACTGAACGGGTGTGACGATATCTTCATCCTCCTCATTTCCCGGTATTGTCGTCCTTTGTTCCAGGCAGGCGAAATCGAAAAGACGGCTGTCTCCTAAATGAGACGGTACTACGTTTCGCAGTGAAGTGGACAACGATTCGATACGTCCGGGGTGACTTTTCGCCCATTCCTGCAACATGGCCTTGATCTGGCGCCTCTGGGCGTTTGTCTGGTTGCCGCACAGGTTGCAGGGGATGATGGGAAATGCTTTTGCGTGCGCATAACGGGTGATATCTGCCTCGGAACAATAGGCCAGTGGTCGAATGACGATATGTTGACCATTGTCACTACGCAGTTTGGGCGGCATCGCCTTGATTTTGCCGCCGAAAAACATGTTCAGGAACAGCGTTTCCAGCACGTCGTCGCGGTGATGCCCGAGTGCGATGCGCGTTGCGCCAACCTCCCGTGCCGTGCGGTAGATGATGCCGCGGCGCAAGCGCGAGCACAGCGAACAGGGGGTTTTGCCTTCGGGGATTTTGTTCTTGACGATGGAGTAGGTGTCTTCGGTGACGATCCGGTATTCCACGCCGATTTTCTCGAAATACGCGGGCAGTACATCCTCCGGGAAGCCGGGCTGACGCTGGTCGAGATTCATTGCCACGATGCGGAAATCCACTGGCGCGCGTTCACGCAAAGCCAGCAGGCACGAAAGCAGGGTATAGGAATCTTTGCCGCCGGAGACGCACACCATTACCGTGTCGCCCGCGCTGATCATGTTGTAGTCGGCAATAGCCTTACCGATCTGGCGCAGGAGCCATTTTTCGAGGTTGATGAAGCTTTTGCCTGGGTTGGGAGCGCAGGGGAGGGCAGGTGCAATCACGGGTGGAAGTGGAGGAAAGGGAAAAGGCCGTGCGGATTATAACCGTATGGTGGGCAATTCCAGATGGAAGAAAGGTTTTTTGAGTGCCCCCTGCCTGATAGATATCAAAGCCCACGCGCCCACGCCGGACGCAGGGGCGCGGCTTCTGGTGCAGCAATGGCTTCGCGTAGGTGGACAAGCATCTTTTCCTTGTCTTGCGGCAGATTGCCGCGCAGTACCAGCCAGTTGGATGCGTGGTCGCTACGGAAGACCGTGCGTTGCAGTTCCAGTCGACCGATGAACCGTTCCATTTCCCGAAGCAGGCCGGGCACATCGAGTGGTTCCCAGTCCGGGAATGCCGTCCGGAGGCGCGTTTCGCCATTGGGAAAGCTCACTACCAACGTGGCCAGAAATTCAGGTTGCGTGGCATTGGCAAGCTCTGCCGAATGCAGGGCGTGAGCCTCACTGTACCGTGTGCCGCCCAGGCCGTTCAGGATCATCACCGAGCGTGTGATTTCCGCTTTCCCCAGTTTTTCGAGTCCTTCACGGGTGCTCTCGAAGGTTTCACCTTTGTTGATTCGTTCCAGTACCGTATTGTCGCCTGATTCCGCGCCGACGTAGACGAGTTTCAATCCCGCATCGGCGAGTTCCTTCAATTCCTCGACGCTTTTCTTCCGGAGGTTGCGTGGCAGGCAATAACTCGAAACCCGGTGTACACCAGGCAGATGTTTCCGGATCGCCGCGAGCACTGCCAGCAACCGCCGGGTAGACAGAACCATCGCGTCGCCATCGGCCAGAAACACCCTGCGTGCCGTACAGCCATAGGGGTGCTCGCCCAGGAGGCGGATGGTTTCCAGCACTTCTTGCTCAGGGCGCGCATGGAATTTCTTCTGCGGGGCCGTATACATCTCGCAGAAAGTACAGTGGTTCCATGAACAGCCGTTTGTTACCGGCAGGATCAGGGATTCGGCTTCGCTTGGCGGGCGATAGACAGGTTCGATGTAGCGGATGGGATAAATGTCGAACATGAGATGTCCTCAAACACGTGCCGGGCTTGGGCAGCGAGGAACTGTATCATCTGCACCGGATTGCGTGCACTGGTCATGGGCTCCATGGTGTTCAATCAGCTTCTTATCGAATTTTCCCCGCTGAAACGGAAGCTGAAAAGCGATACTTTCATCGTGCCCTGGGGAAACGCTGAACAATTCCTGAGCGTTCTGGCATCGTAGGTGCGGGTTTCAAACCCGCCCAAAACATAGCCTGACACATGGTCTGCAAGCCGACGAATGGACATGGACGTGTTTGAAACCCGCACCTACGATGCCTTGATGGAATAAATCAGTGTTTCCCTGGAGGTTCCCATGAAATGTATTTCTTGTCGTGGCTATATGGGGGGATTGGCCCTCTTCAAGAAGAAGGCATCACTGATCAATTAAACGCAAAAAAGAGGCGCACCGAAGCGCGCCCGAAAGGAGTCCTGCCGCAAAAGCTAGAGCTTGCTTTTCACTTCATCGCCTCATACAGCGGCAGTGTCAGGAATTCCGGATATTCCGGCGCGAGCGACATGTCGATGAAAATTTTTGCCACCTGCTCGTAGGTAGAAACGTCCTCGCCTTGGGCAGCGACGATTTCTTTCACCTTCGCAAGTTCTTCAGTGATCATTGCGCACACCATTTCCGCCGTGACTTTGCGCCCATCGTCCAGGATGCCTTTGGGGGAGACAACCCATTGCCAGACTTGTGAGCGGGAAATTTCGGCGGTGGCGGCGTCTTCCATCAGGTTGTGGATCGGCACACAGCCATTGCCTGCCAGCCAGGAACCGAGGTAGTGGATGCCGACGTGGATGTTGTTGGAGAGGCCCGCTTCGGTAATCGGCTGTTCCGGTTGGAAATTCAGCCAGTCTTTGGGGCCGAACGTACCGTCGGGTATTTTTTCCCACTGGTTCGGTTTAGCGCCGAGGACGGCTGTGAATTCTTCCATCGCGAGGCCAACCAGCCCCGGATGGGCAACCCATCCACCGTCGTAGCCATCGTAGGCATCGCGCCGTTTGTCGTGGCGCACGCCTGCCAATGCCTTTTCGTTGGCCACCGGGTCATTCTTGATGGGAATCAGCGCGCTCATGCCGCCGATGGCAGGCGCGCCGCGCTTGTGGCAAGCCTGCACCAGTGCGAGGGCGTATGCGCGCATGAACGGGACTTCCATCGTAATCGCGCCCCGGTTGGCAAGACAAAACGCCTTGTTCTTGCGAAACTTCTTGATGCAGGAAAAGATGTAGTCCCATCGCCCGGCGTTCAACCCGGCGGAATGCTCGCGCAGTTCATAGAGAATTTCTTCCATCTCGAAGGTAGCCAGGATGGTTTCGATCAGCACGGTGGCTTTGACCGTGCCGCGTGGCAGGCCGACAAAGTCCTGTGCCAGGCAGAAGATGTCGTTCCAGAGGCGCGCTTCAAGATGGCTTTCCATCTTCGGCAGGTAGTAGAAAGGCCCGGCTCCGCGCGCGACCTGTTCTTTTGCGTTGTGGTAGAACGACAGGGCGAAGTCGAATATTCCACCGGAGATGCGTTCGCCGTCGACCCGTACATGCTTTTCGTCCAGATGCCAGCCGCGCGGACGAATTTGCAGGGTGGCGGTTTTTTCGTTTAGCCGGTAGGGTTTACCCACTCCGTTCGTGAAGGTGAGTTCGCGCCGGATGGCCTTGTAGAGATTGACTTGGCCCTGTAACTGGTTTTCCCACTTTGGGCTGTTGGAATCTTCGAAGTCGGCCATGTAGGAATCTGCGCCGGAATTCAGGGCGTTGATGATCATTTTGGCTTCGACCGGCCCGGTGATTTCTACCCTCCGGCATTCCAGAGCCTTGGGCAGGGGCGCGATTTTCCAGATACTTTCGCGGATGTGCCGGGTCTGCGGCAGGAAATCGGGCATTTTGCCCGCGTCGATCCGGGCTTGACGCTCGATGCGCATCGCCAGCAGTTCCTGGCGTTGCGGCTCGAAGGTGCGATGCAGTATTGCAGCCAGTTCAAGCGCATCGGGGCTGAGGATGGTTTCATAGCCGGGGTAGATGGGGGCATCGATGGTAATGCCGGGAGGCAAGTTGAGGGTCATGACGATTTCCTTAGTCCAGGCGGGGAAGCGTCCCCCTTTGACGGGAAAGGGGGACGCAGTTTCGGCAGTTCAGTGAAACTGCGTTTCTTCGGTCGAACCCACGAGCGCCTTGACGGATGAATGGCCGCCCTGGATGATCGTTGTGACATCGTCGAAGTAGCCCGCGCCCACCTCCTGTTGATGGGCGGCGAAGGTATAGCCCTGTTCGCGTGCGGCGAATTCCGGCTCCTGAACCATTTCCACGTAATGACGCATACCTTCACCGTGCGCATAGGCATGCGCGAAACGAAAGGTGTTGTACCAGTTCAGATGGATACCAGCGAGGGTGATGAACTGGTACTTATAGCCAAGTTCAGAGAGTTCTTCCTGGAACCTGGCGATGGTTGAGTCGTCCAGGTTTTTCTTCCAGTTGAAAGAAGGCGAGCAGTTATAGGCCAGGAGACGGGCAGGGCAGACGGCCCGCACCGCCTGCGCAAACTCGCGGGCAAACCCTAAGTCGGGCGTAGCTGTTTCGCACCACACCAGATCGGCATAGGGTGCGTAGGCGATGCCGCGCGCGATTGCCTGTTCCAGCCCGTTTTTGACGCGATAGAAACCTTCAGGGGTACGGCCGCCTGTGAGGAACGGGCGGTCGTTTTCGTCGCAGTCTGAAGTGAGAAGGTTTGCCGCCTCTGCATCGGTGCGCGCCAGGATGAGCGCAGGTACGCCCATGATGTCGGCAGCAAGGCGCGCGGCGGTCAGTTTTTCAATCGCCTCACGGGTGGGAACCAGTACTTTGCCCCCCATATGGCCGCATTTTTTGACCGCTGCCAATTGATCCTCAAAATGCACCCCGGCTGCGCCTGCCGCGATCATGTTCTTCATCAGTTCGAAAGCGTTCAGTACGCCGCCGAAACCAGCCTCGGCATCTGCGATGATGGGCAGGAAATAATCGACAAAATCGTCATCGCCTGGGGAAATTCCCTTTGCATGCTGGATTTCGTCTGCGCGCTTGAAAGTATTGTTGATGCGTCTGACCATCGCCGGGACGGAATCGTAGGCGTAGAGTGATTGATCCGGATACATCGTTTCGGAAGTATTGCCATCGGCGGCGACCTGCCAGCCTGATAGATAAACCGCTTCCAACCCTGCTTTGGCCTGTTGCATTGCCTGTCCGGCGGTGATGGCCCCAAAGGCGTTGACATAGCCTTTTTTCGCGCCGCCATGGAGTTTCTTCCACAGTTTTTCCGCGCCTTCTTTCGCCAGCGTGTATTCGATTTGTACCGAACCGCGCAGCCTTACGACATCGGCGGCGCTGTAGCTGCGGCGGATACCCTGCCAGCGCCAGCGTGGAGCGGTTGCCCATTCTTGTTCTAGTGCAGAGATTTCTGATTCGCGGGACATGATGTCTCTCCTTGGGGTAAAGGTAAGGGGTAGTTGCTAAGTCAGATATAAGCTAGATTATATCTTATATAAGACATAAAATATAGGGGTGAACCCTGATGCAACAAATGGCTGATTTAAGGATGGTCTGAATAAGTCGAGCGGTAAGTGTGCGCTGCGGATCGGGATGGGATGCAAGGCGCAAACCACAGCCATAGCCGTCGCTATGGCGAGGATTTGCAACGCTGCAGACCGCCCGACTCCGCAGATGCGCACGGCGCGGCGACTTGTTCAGACCATCCTTAACAGGATGCTCAAAAAGTCTGAAGCACTGGAGAAACCTATGTCTACAAGGCCAAAAATGGCCGAAAACTACCTTGTAAAGCTGCTTTTCGGACTGATTTTGGCCTGTCTTGTGGACTCTG
>WREK01000082.1 GCA_009779355.1 Betaproteobacteria bacterium
GAAACCTCCGTCTACAAGGCCAAAAATGACCGAAAACTACCTTGTAAAGCTGCTTTTCGGACTTATTTTGACCCGTTTTGTGGACTTTGGCATCTGAAAAAATAGTTTTTGAGCATCCTGTTAGTGACGTTTTTCGTCAGAAATTATGATTTTCGGGTAACTGTGATCTAACCCTAATTGTTCCATGCTTGTTCAGTTCCTTGGGGCCAACATCACAGCCCCCGGTTGTCTGCAGTTGTTTGTGTTATGGCTTCTGGATGAATTCGGGGACAAACCCTTGAAAATCATTGTGTATCGCTTCTGGCGGCGCCGCGATCGCCGGGGACGTCGTCCGCGATTCAGTGGTCGGCGGGCAATTAGTAGCAAGAAGGTAATACCCTGCTTTGCCACGCAGCGAGAGTCAATATCCAAGATATCCAAGAAGGAACCAAAAAATCGCTCGCTAATGTGATATAGTCACCGAATCCCTTATCTGAGCTTGCAAACCTCCACCCAGCCTTAAAATCTCCTATACCCGGAATACTGTCAGTTACGGCGTCCCCTGTTGCCAACCACCATTCCTTGCCACTGATGTCTTGACACCCCACAATTATGCCATTCGGATAACGTCTTGTGCCATCCGGATAATATATTATGCCATCCAGAGTATGGGTTGTGCCATCCGGATAATGTATCGTACCATCCTTATAACGTATTGTGCCATCCGGATATTCACCATCCGGATAATATATCGTGCCATCAGGAAAGATTATTGTCCCATCCTTCTGACGGGTTACTTCTGTGAAGAAATTGATATAATATCCACAAGCTGCATTCAAAACATTTGACCTAGGTTGTGGATGATCATGCAGTGTGCCATCTTCCCAGAGGTATTTTGGTGGATACGGATACGGATACTGTTTCTGAAAACCAAAATGAAAAGGATAATCGCTTTCACGTGGCTGCATATAGCACTCAGTAGGAGATATGGGGGGGGAGGATCCGGTAGCGGGTATCCTGAAGTATATTCCCAATTATCTTTCCTTCTCTCTTCCGGCGACGGGTATCCTTGAGTATATTCCCAATTATCTTTCTTTCTCTCTTCCGGTAACGGCATGGGATTCGGCAACGGTATGGTATCCTTTTCCCTCCCAGAAGTATCTTCGTCCTCAACCTCCCCCACATTCCCAATATTCAGCTTCTGCGTCCCGGAATTGCCGGTCTGGGTCTGCGTAATCGTCCCGATATGGACGTTTGTACTCCCACCTTTGGCATTGCCGACATTAAGCCGTTGGGTGTTGCCCTGCCCGCCTTGGGTTTGCGTAACTTTGTTTATGGTGACTGTAGAACTGCCGCCCCCGGAGGCGTTGCCGATGTCGAGGGTCTGGGTGCTGTCCTGGCTGCTCTGGATCTGATCCAGGTCGAGAACCTTGACGTCGGTTTGGGACTGAGCAAAGGCTCCAGGCACGCCCAGGGTGTTCAGCGTGAAAATGACGGCGGTCAGCAGGGCTGTGGCGCGTACGGTACGGGTCATGGTGGTGGCTCCCTTATTCCCCTTCGATTGGATCGCCGGGGTTGCACGGCTGTTCGTCGTCACGCACCCCGTCTGTGCCGATTTCTATTTTCTTGCTGTATTCGGTCATGATGATGTCGCCTGTTTGGACGATGCCGGATCCCGGCCCGTTGCCGATGTCTATCTGCTGGCAGCCACCCCCTCCCTGGTACTGGATGATGTTGCCGACGGCAACAATGACGTTGCCGCCCCTGGTGTTGCCGATGTTGGCGACTTGCCTGCCGTTTGAGCCGCTTTGAACCTGGATGACGCTGCCTGCGACACTGACCATGGCGCTACCGCCTTTGGCGTTGCCGACGTTGACGCCTTGCCTGTTGTTTGAGCCGCTTTGGGCCTGGGTGATGCTGCCGGCGACGTTGACGGAAGTGCTGCCGCCGCTGGCGTTGCCGACGTTGGCAACTTGCCTGTTGTTTGAGCCGCTTTGAACCTGGGTAACGCTGCCTGCGACACGGACGGTGGCGCTGCCGCCGTTGGCGTTGCCGATGTCGGCTCGCTGTTGGTTGTTGCTGCCGTCTTGAATTTGCCTCAGCCCGCCCATGCTGACGGTGGCGCTGCCGCTTTTTGCGTTGCCGATGCTGGCCCCCTGGGTGTTGTTTGTCCCGCCCTGGGCCTGGCCGAGGTCGAGGATGCGCGTCGTGCTGCTCTGGGCGGCAGCATCCGGCATGCTGAGCAAGAGGCTCTGTGTGAGGAGGATGGTGGTGAGCAAAGCGGCGGTGCGGGTCATGGCGGTGGCCTTAAGCTGTTTCTACCTTCGGATCGACGGCTGCGAGGTGTCCCTTCCAGGTCAGGGGTTCCCGATCACGGTTTTCTGGGTTCCGCTGCCGTTCTGGATGATGTCTCCGACTTGCGGCGGGGTAGTGCTGCCTTTGCCGATTTCTACTTGTTGGGTCCCTCCCGGCCCTGAGGTTCCCGTCTGGTTTTGCGTGATGTTGCCGACGATGACGGTGCTGCCGCCTTTGCCGTTACCAATGCTGATGTGCTGACGGCTGTTTTTGCCGCCGCCCTGGTTCTGAATGATGTTTCCGGTTTTTACGGCGCCTTTGCCAGGCTCGCCGCCGATTTCGATTGTCTGGGTGTCCCCTTGGGGGTCAGGGGCCGTGGCTTGGGCTTGGGCATTGGCTGCGCCCAAGGCAGCGATAAGGCCAACGCAAAGGGTGAGGTGTCGACGGGTCATGGCAGGTTTCTCCTATGGGTGCCGGGTGGGTTCGATGGTACCGACGCCGGTGATGACGGGGGTTATCTGGGGTTGTCCTTTGTAGCGGACGTTGCCAACGCCGCTGGTCATGTTGTTGAGGCGCTGGCTTGCGTTGATACTGATGTCGCCTGCGCCGGTGATTCTGGTTGCGGCTTGCTTGACGGCGAGGTTTTCGGCGTGGATGTTCCCGGCACCGGTAATTTTGGCGGTAAGGGTTTGGCCGCGTCCGCTGATATCGATGTTGCCGGTACCGCTGAGGGTGAGGGCGATGTGGCCGTATGCGATGTCTTGGACGATAGCTTCACCGCTGCCGGCCTGTTCGAGTTCGAAGGTGCAGCCCTGGAACGCGCCGATGCGGATGTTTCCGCTGCCACGGGCGATGAGGGATTGCAGGGTGGGGATTTCCAGGGTGTAGCGTATTTTGTGGCTTGTGGCGATGCTGCCTTTGCCGCGCAGGGTGAGGGTGTCTTGTTGGGTTGTGTTGACGAGTTGCGGGATGACGTGGGGTTCGGCTTCGATGGTGAGGCGGTTTGCCGTACCGGGGCGGATTTCCAAATCTCCCGACGTTTCGATGACAACGCGCCGGATGCCGGGGACTTCGATATGCTCGGTATGCAAGGTGAGCGGCTCACCAGCATTTGCCGACGCTGTCAGGAGGAGCAGGATGCTTGGCAGGGTTTGATGGAGGTTCATGCGTATTCCAGGGCACCGGGTGGGCATGGTGTTAGTTGTCGGACAGGATGCAGAGGCCGTCCTGGAGGTTGACGATGCTCACGCCCTCCCCTTTCTGGCGGCTGACCGTGACGGCCGCTTTCTCGGATGTGGTCAGGCGGCTGAACCCTTTTTCTTCGTAGAGCAGGCGGCCAAATTGCCAACAACGCAAGGTTTTCCCTGAGTCGGCTCCTTTGGGGCGCACGGGCGCACTGAGGAAGGTGTCTGCTTCGGTCAAAATTTCTTCGGGCTGCTCTACCTGTATGGGGCGGCTGGCATTGGGTTTCTGGGCAAAGGCGGCAGATGTGCCTAGCCCCATCAACAGGAAGAGGATCACTGTGGTTGTTTTCATCTCTTACCCCTAGGTTCGGTTATTGGCGGGTTGCGGTGCCAGGCTGGGTTTCCTGGCAGGCGGCTGGCTCTGGGCGGGCTGTGCTTGCGCTGCAGGTTGCGAGGCCCTGGGCTGGGTTGCCTTCTCGAACACTTTCCGCGCTTTTTCTTCGATCTGTTTCCCGACCTGCCGGTCCTTCTGTTCCTGGGCGGTTCTTTTGGCGTGTGCCCGGGCCTCGATGATCTTCTGAGCCTTTTCCATGATCCTGTAATGGTTGGAGTTCAGATAGACGGTAAACATCCGCTGGTCGAGCTTGGCGTTTTTCTCCAGGCCAAGGGCTTCGCGGTAGATCTCGACGGCGTTGCGCAGTTCGTCGTCGGGGATGCCGTTGGCGGGCTTGTTGTATAGGTTGCGCAGCCGCATCTGGTTTTGCCAGTATGCGACAAACGCTTCCTGATCCGCGAACAGGCTGTAATACCAGTTGTCGATTTCGTTCTTGACGGTCTGGGAATCCAGCGGGGCGGCCAGGCAGGTCCAATAGGGGGTTTTGGTAAGCTTGCCGAACAGTTCTATCACTGCCAGGTCGATGAGGTTGCGCGTGGCCTGGGCGACGCCTTCGGATTGGGACAGGTTCATCTCGTAGTTCATGCCGAATTTCTTGATTTCGGCTTCGATGCTGGTGCCTGAACCGGAACGGAGGACGATGACGGTGTTGTTGGATGTCACCCCAGGGACGATGCTCATGTCGGCGGTGCGCATCATGGTCAGGTCCAGCCCCAGCATGGAGGTGTTGGCGTTGACGGCCGCACCGGCGCCGGCGCCGCTGGAACCGCCCCTCCAGAACACCCCCCCGCCTTCGGTATCCTTGGTCAGGTTCTCGTCGAATTGGGAGATGGAGCCCCGGATGCCGTAGACGGGGTTCAATTGGTAGAGGCCCTTTTCTTCGCGCTGGGTCATGAAGTTGATGAGGTTGGAGGAGTCCGTGCCGTAGGCGATCAGGCGGATTGCCTGACTGCGCTGGGTCATCTGGGAGACGGCGGATATCAGCATGTCCTTGGCGCCGACGGAGACCTTTTTTGTCTTGTCATCGATCTCTTCCGTGATGACGACCAGGTTGCGGATGCCGTACATCATCATTTTTTCGTCCATGCAGCGCAGCGCCGCAGAGAAGTTGGTGATGTTCCTGGTAACGGGGGATTTCGGCCCCGTGCGCGCTTTCTCGGCAGTTGCGAGCGTCTTCTCGCGCATGTCTTCTTCCCTGTTCTTCATGAGGGCGCACCCCGGCATCAGCAATGCGGCAAGGGTGACGAAAATCGTAAGGCGTTTCATCGCGTTTGTCCTCAAAACGTCAATGTGGCAGGCGCATGCAACCGATGCACCGCGTTATCTGCAATTGGCTGCGTTGATCACCGGGCCGTTGATGACGGTAACGTTTTGTTTGCCCGGCGGCTGCCCGATGAGGCCGCGCTGCGGCTGGGTGTTGCTGTTGATGGAGATGTTGCCGCAGCCGTCTTCGGCGTTCCCGAGCAGCCCGTTCGGGTTGTCGCGCTGGATCAGTTGTTGCCGGGCTTTTTCCTTGTGGACCAGGGCCCCCATTTCGGAGTCGAGCGAAGCCCCCATGGGCCTTGGCGCGCCTGCGTGGGCAAACGTGGCTAATGCCAGAACGAGCAGCGCTATTGCGCATCCTGTGGTACGTAAGGTAGACATGTGCGTGACTCCTGATGATCTTTACCGATGGGGGGACGGGGTAGCGGGAAGGCCCATGCCCCGTCCCTGGGGTGCCTTGACATGCGGCAAGGTTAATAGGCGTTGCCGATACGGGCTCTTTGGGTTCCGCCCGTACCCCTCTGATCCTGCTTGAAAGTACCCAAGGTCACTTGGGTGTCTCCCCCAATCGCGTTACCGATTAGCGCCTCCTGTATTTTTTTGCCTCCAGTCCCGCCACTCTGCGTCTGTGTAACATCGCCAGTAATAGTAACGTTGCTTGTGTGACCGCTGTAGGCATTGCCTATTTGCATCGTCTGTTCGAAACCCGTACCGTCCGTTTGGCTCTGGGTTACCTTGCCGCTTATGGTGACATTGCTAGTACCGCCTTGAGCCTCTCCGATCTCCAACGTCTGGGTGTTGTTTTTACCGCCTGCCTGCGTTTGGGTCACATCCTTTACTGAAACATTACTCGAGCTGCTGCCGCCATAAGCGTTGCCCACCCTGAGATACTGCTTGTTATCGGTGCCACCCTGTTCCTGATGTATTGTGCCGGTTATCGTGAGGTTGGTAGTCCCGCCATCAGTGGAGTTACCCAAATCCATTTCCTGTAATCCATTAGTGCCTTTTTGTATCTGCTCGATGGTGCTGCCTTCCGCGTTGATAGTGGTACTCTGCGCATACGCCATGCTGGATGCAAGCGTCATTATGGCGATCGCGAGGGTTTTTTGGGCGAGTTTCTTTGACATGGTATTTCTCCTGAGTAAGGATTGGATGGCTAGGTTGCCCGGTTTCCCGGCAGGGCGGTTGCCCCTATTTGTCGTGCAGCCGCAAAGCTGCAACGTGGAATGCTGTTTCAGCATCTGACGGGGGGCCTGTAACCAGGGGCGAAAAACCGCCCGCCCTGGTTTTTTGGGCGGACAGCGGCCAGACACGGGGCCCGCTGTCACATCGGTTCGCAGGTGCCCGCCGGCCAAGGCCGTAAGTACGCGGGCCGTTGGCTGGCATCCGGGGGTGATGAGGGGGGTGTTTGTGCTGAAGGGTTTCATATCGTTAATACTAGTTACATCGATATGATGTGTCAACCCCCTGACACAAAAAAATTTCGCCCTGCGCACTGATGCTGCTGCGCCAAGTGGGCCGCAAGGCCGGGTTGGCTTCCGCGCCGGGCAAAGCCTTTTGCGGTGGGCGCGACGCGGCCCGCTTCAAACATCCGTTGTGCCCGATGGCCGCGCAGCGGCCCTACGCGCAATGCCAAAGACTTTCCTGCGGACGACCCGGGCATACGCGTCCCGTATAAGATTCGGCCTGTTCGGCACCTGGGTCAGGTTTGTGAAGAGTTGCCAACCACGGGATGGGCACCATCCCCGCCGTGCAGATCGAACAGGGCCATAGGCCGGAGGGCAGTAGGATGGATAGAGCGTAAGCGAATCCCATCGCAATCCTGATTTGTGGCAAATGATGGATTTCGCTACGCTCTACCCATCCTACACGGGCTTACCTACGATTGCTGAGCATATTTTTTACTCTCCGATACACACGAACTAGAGGAACTATAGATAATCCTATAGTTTTCATCACTTCCTTCGTGCGTACCCATGCTGGCTGCTTTATCCCATCGCTGGCTCGCCTTCCCGCTTGCCGCTGCTGCCTTGCTTGCAGCTTGCAGCAAGCAGGACGAGAGTAAAGGCATCTCACGTCCGGCACTGACGGTAACGGCAGCGTACCCCGTCACCGAAACTTGGCCTGTCCGCATCCCGGCTAACGGCACTGTCGAAGCGTGGCAGGAAGCCGTAGTCGGTTCCGACGTGCAGGGGTTGCGGCTGGCAAAGGTGCTCGCGGACACGGGCGACGCGGTAAAGGCGGGACAGGTACTCGCAGTATTCGACGCCGAGCCGGTCAAGATCGAAGTAGCCCAGGCAAAAGCAGCACTAGCGCAGGCGCAGGCCACTGCCGAACAAGCGCGTGAAAACGCCGAACGTGCACGAACCTTGCGCGGCAGCGGGGCAATAAGCGACCAACTCATCACACAATATCTGTCCGCCGAGCAATCCGCGCATGCGCAAGTCGCCGCGGCGCAGGCAACGCTTGCAGCACAGCAATTGCGTTTGACCCGTACCCGCGTGCTTGCACCCGATGACGGAATAATTTCGGCGCGCACCGCAACGGTGGGGGCGGTATTCAACCCCGGCGGGGAGCTTTTCCGGCTG
Organism: Betaproteobacteria bacterium; assembly: GCA_009779355.1. Lineage (GTDB taxonomy): Bacteria > Pseudomonadota > Gammaproteobacteria > Burkholderiales > Rhodocyclaceae > WRNU01. The sequence goes on from WREK01000082.1 coordinate 7,704, forward strand.
ATCCGGCAGGGACGCCTGGAGTGGCGGGCAGAACTGACGGACGCTGAACTCGAACATGTCACACCCGGCGCAAAGGCACTGCTCACGCTTACGGACGGACGCCCTATCGAAGGCTCTGTCCGGATGGCCGCGCCGACGCTCAATACACGCACACGCACAGGGTTTGCCTACGTCGACCTGCCGCCGGGCACACTGATAAGGCCGGGGATGTTCGTGCGCGGCGAGTTCGACCTCGGCCTGCGTCCGGCCATCACCGTACCATCGCAAGCGGTGACGATGCATGATGCGTTCAATTACGTGTTCCGGTTAGAACCGGACGGTTCGGTGCGGCAACTGAAAGTAACAACAGGACGGCGCGTCGGGGATCACGTGGAAATTCTCAACGGCCTCGCGCCGGACTCAAAAATCGCATCGGCGGGCGCAGGCTTCCTCAACGACGGCGACCTGGTGCGGATCGTCGACGAATGAGCGGCAACCACGCATGAATACCAATGTCTCGGCGTGGTCGATCCGCAACCCGATCCCGCCCATCATGCTTTTCGTGCTGCTGTGCGTGGGCGGGCTGTTCTGCTTCCAGCGCATGAAAATCCAGCTTTTCCCCGACATCGAACTGCCGGTGGTGTCGGTGATGGCTTTGCTGCCCGGAGCCGCGCCGGGGCAACTTGAAAACGATGTTGCGCGGCGCATCGAAGATTCCATTGCCACGGTGCAGGGCCTTAAGCACATCGCCACGTCGATCCAGGATGGCGTGGTGTCGATGCTGGTCGAGTTCAAGTTGGAGAAACCCTTGCAGGAAGGGGTTGATGATGTGCGCTCTGCTGTTGCGCGCGTACGTTCCGATTTACCGTCCGATCTGCTCGACCCGGTCATCAACCGCGTAGACATGGCCTCACAACCTGTCCTTGCCTACGCTGTGCGGTCAAAGCGCCGGGATGACGAGGCGTTGTCATGGTTCATCGACAACGAGCTTTCCAAGCGCCTGCTCGCGGTAAAGGGCGTGGGCGCGGTGAAAAGGGTTGGCGGCGTCAGCCGGGAAATACGGGTAACGCTCGACCCGCTGCGCTTGCAGGCACTTGGCGCGACGGCATCGGAAATCTCGCGCCAGATCCGCCAGATGCAGACCGAAATCGCGGGCGGGCGCGTCGACCTGGGCGGCGGCGAACAACCGATGCGCTTGCTGGCAAGTGTGGCTTCGGCAGAAGAATTGGCGCGCATGGAAATCCCACTTTTGGATGGCCGCCGCATCCGGCTCACCGATGTGGCAAGCGTGCAGGATACCGTGGCCGAAACGCGCTCGATTGCCCTGCTGGACGGAATCCCCGCCATCGGATTTGAAGTCTCACGAGGCCGGGGCGAAAGCGAAATCGAAGTCGGTGCGGGCGTAGGGGTCGAACTGCAAAAGATTATCGCCGCCAATCCCGATCTCGACATTGTCGAGGCGTTCAATTTCGTCAATCCCGTCCAGGAAGACTATCGAGGTTCCATGCACATGCTTTACGAAGGTGCATTCCTGGCCGTGCTCGTCGTTTTTCTCTTCCTGCGCGATATCCGCGCGACCATCGTTTCCGCCGCCGCGCTGCCGCTATCGGTCATTCCCGCCTTTCTGGGCATGTACCTGTTCGGCTACACGATCAACCTGGTCACCCTGATCGCCCTTTCGCTGGTGGTCGGCGTTCTCGTCGACGACGCCATCGTGGAAGTCGAAAATATCGTGCGCCATCTGCGCATGGGAAAAACACCCCGGCAGGCGGCTCTCGATGCTACGGCAGAAATCGGGCTGGCCGTGGTGGCGACTACGGCCACGCTGATATCGGTCTTTTTACCGACCGCGTTCATGGACGGCGTTGCGGGGCTGTTTTTCAAGCAATTCGGTTGGACGGCTTCGCTGGCCGTTTTCATGTCGCTGGTCGTCGCCCGGATGATTACGCCGATTCTCTCCGCTTCCATGCTCCGGCCTTTTACGCAGCATCACAACGCACCGCGCTGGGTGCAGTGGTATGTGAAAAAGGCCGAATGGTGCCTGAAACATCGCGCGCGCACAGCCTTTTGCGCGGTGACCTTCTTTATCGCTTCGGTCATGCTGATCCCCCTGCTTCCCGAAGGCTTCATGCCGCCGGACGACCATTCGCAAACCCAGGTCTATCTCGAACTGCCGCCCGGCTCGACGCTCGAACAGACGCGCCGCCTCACTGAAGAGGTTCATAACCGGCTGACAAAGATCGAACATGTGGAACGCATCTATTCCGCCATTGGCGGCGGCAGCGCGGGAGCCGATCCCTTTGCATCCCTGCTCATCGGCACCGACGTGCGCAGGGCCTCCCTCACGGTTCAGCTTTCCCCACGCAAGGAGCGCCCACGCAAACAGGCCATCGAGCATCAAATCCGCACCGCGCTCGAAACCCTGCCCGGCGCACGTTTCAAGGTCGGGCTGGACAACTCGCACGGGCACTTTGTCCTTTCCCTTTCGGGCAATGACCCGGAAGCATTGCGTACTGCCGCAATTGCCATCGAACGCGACCTGCGCACCATTCCGGGGCTTGGCAACGTCAAGTCCAGCGCCAGCCTCATTCGCCCGGAAATCGCTGTCCGTCCCGATTTCGCCC
>WREK01000083.1 GCA_009779355.1 Betaproteobacteria bacterium
GAGCATGAATTCGGTCTCAGCCATGCCAGGGGCGATGTCGGTGACGCGCACGCCGGTGCCGAGCAAGTCGCAACGCAGGTTGTGGCTGAACTGTTTGACGAAAGCTTTGCTCGCGCCATAGACGTGGCCGCCGGGGTAGGGCCATTGTCCGGCTACCGAGCCGATGTTGATGATGCTGGCCCCGCGCCCGGTGGCGAGGAGGGCGGGCAGCAGGGCGTGCGTGACGTTGACCAGGCCCGTGATGTTGGTATCGATCATGGTGTGCCAGTCTTCCAGCGCTACCGCCTGCGCCGGTTGCAGGGCCAAGGCCAGTCCGGCGTTGTTGACCAGGACGCGCAGGGCGCGGAATTCTTCGGGCAAGCCTTCCACTACAGCCTTGACCGCCTTGGCGTCGCGCACGTCGAGCGCGGCGATATGTACCGGCGCAAGCGGGGCGAGTTCTTCCTGCAAGGCTTGCAGGCGCTCGGTACGGCGCCCGGTCAATGCCACTGCCCATCCGGCGGCGGCAAAACGGCGTGCGGCAGCGCGTCCGAAGCCGGAGGTTGCGCCGGTAATGAAAATGGTCTTGTTCATTTCTTTTCCTTGTAAGGTTTCCCCACTGGCAGTGTTCAAAAGGCATTGCATTTAATTTACTTCGATGGTACAGTGGCGTTATTCTGAGAGATGAAGAAGCGGGGACGGTTCAATGCATTGCCCACACTGCCAAAGCGAAAAGACGCGCAAGAACGGTATCTCAAGAGGCATCCAGCGCTGTAAATGCAACGGCTGTGGGCGCACATTTTCAGAGACCCCAAAGTTCAGCAAACAGTTGAAACAAAGGGCAGTCCTCATGTATCTCAACAATGTCGGCATCCGGAAGATTGCTGTTTTCCTTGGCGTCAACCTATCGACTGTTTTGTACTGGATGGACTGCTTACAGTCGGCGGGCAAAGCGCGTTATTGCGTTTGAGATAGGCTCCGGGAACAACTATTCAGAACCGGCCTGAAAGCCGGTTCTGAATAGTTGTTTCATCGTGCTTTAGTTTTAAGCAATGCTTTTTGAACACTTTCCTTCTTGGAGGGATGGCGCGAAGCGACGGGGTGGTTGAGCCAGGTGTTGAACAACTCGCGTGCAGCGGCAATGGTTTCGCCTGCCGTGAGACCGATCGGCCCGATTCCGTTGGCGACGAGTTGGTCGGCGGCCGCGCCGTGCAGGTGGACGGCGCAAAGCAGCGCCTCTTCGGCAGGCCAGCCTTGCGCGAGCAGGGCGAGGACGAGACCGCTCAGAACATCGCCCATCCCTGCGCTTGCCATGCCGGGATTGCCGGTGGTGTTGATGAACCAGCGCCCGTCGGGCGTCGCGATGACGCTACCACAGCCCTTGAGTACGGTGAAGGCGCGATAGCTGCGTGCGATCTCGATTGCGGCTGCAACACGATTGGCTTGAACTGTATCGGTGTTCACACCGAGCAGCCGTCCGGCTTCAGCAGGGTGGGGCGTGAGTAGTGTCGCGGTTTCCCGTGCTTTGAGCGCGTTTTTCAGGGACGGGCAGTGGCTAACGAGGTTGAGCGCGTCGGCATCAAGCAACAGGGGAACGTTGCGGGGGATGATGGTTTTCAACAGATGCCCGGCTTTTTCTCCGACTCCGAGTCCCGGCCCGATGGCAATGGCGCTCTGGTGTTCAGGCATTTTGTTGACCGGGCGCAACATCAGTTCGGGCTGGCCCGGGTCGATGCCTGGTGCGTCAGGGTCGAGCAGGCAGGCATAGATACGGCCTGCACCCAACCACAGGGCCGCACGCGCCGCCAGCAGAGTGGCCCCGGCCATGCCAGAGGCGCCGCCAAGAACGCAGGCATCGCCGTACACGCCTTTGTGCGTATTGCGCAGGCGGGGGGCGAGGTGTGCCGTGAAAAGGTGAGCGTCAACACAATGACCAAGAGGCAGCACATGGGCAGCGGCTTTGATCCCGATCTGCTTAAGCGAGATTTCCCCGCAGTGATCCGGGCCATCGAGTGTCAGCAGGCCGGGTTTGAGGGCGATGAAGGTCGTGGTGTGGGTAGCGCGCAGGCATGCGCCGAGCACGCGGCCCGTATCAGCCTCCAGTCCACTGGGAATGTCGATGGCCAACCGTGGGGCGGGCAGCGCGTTGAGCGTATCGATCCATTCGCGGATACGCCCCTCGATGGGCCGTTGCAGGCCGATGCCGAACAGGGCATCGACTATCAGCGCCCAGCCGCCTTCTGGCGCAGCAGGCAGATCGGCAATCGTTTCACCGCCCGCGCGAAGAAAGGCGGCGTGGGCACGTGCGGCATCGTCGGGCAAACGGGTGAAATCCCCGGCGAGAACGACGGACGCCTCGCGTCCGCTCCGGCGCAATTCGCGCGCCAGAACCAAGCCGTCTCCGCCGTTATTGCCCGGCCCGCAGACGATGAGTACAGATCCGGGCCGTGATTCGATCAGCCGGGAGGCATCCTCGGCGGCGGCACACCCGGCGCGTTCCATCAGAGGGGGGGATGCGTTGGGGAGGCATTGGCGCTCGATTTCGAGGATGTCCCGGATAGAATAAACAGGCTTAGCGGACATGGCAGGCGTGGCGGGCGAATGAAGGTAAATGTGTTACAAAAGTTACAAAACGAATAATTCTGAAAAAATGATGTTTAGAAAGCAATGCTACCAAATACCGAATTGAATCTGGAGGTAATTCGCTAACCCAGTATAAAATACTAGTTTCGCTGGAAAGGCCCGTTTGGATCTTCAAATTTTCTGACGAAGCTGGACCGGTATCATTTTGACTTCTTATCAGGATCGTTTGCATGCAAGCTAATCAGGAAACCGTGAATGCGCTGGAGCGCCGTATCGACATGTCCGTCACTCTGACAGACATCGACAAGGAGGTTGATGTCCGCCTCAGAAAACTTTCCCGCACGGTGAAAGTACCGGGGTTTCGTCCGGGCAAGGTGCCGGTCAACATCGTGGCCCGCACTTACGAGCCACAAGTGCGTTCCGAAGCCATCGAGGCAGCCGTAGGAAAAGCCTTCGATGAGGCGGTGCGTTCCCAGAACCTGCGCGTGGCCGGTTATCCACGGATCGAGTCGAAGCAGGCCGCTACGGAAGGTACACTGGAATTCAGCGCCGTGTTTGAGGTGTATCCGGAAGTCGTGGTTGGTGACCTGACCGGGAGTGAGATCGAGCGGCCAGTGCTGGAAGTGAGCGAGGCTGAAGTCGATAAAACGCTTGAAGTCCTGCGCAAGCAACGCGCCAGTTTTGTGGAGGTCGACCACGCTGCTGCCAGTGGCGATCGGGTGGCGGTCGACTTTACCGGGCGCAAGGACGGTGTGCCGTTCGAGGGAGGGCAGGCGCAGGATTTCCCGTTTACGCTCGGTGCGGGTTCAATGTTGAAAGATTTCGATGCTAATGTAATGGGTCTCAAGGCGGGCGAGGGCAAGACCTTTGACCTGACGTTCCCCGCGGATTATCACGCCAGGCAGATGGCCGGCCAGACAGTACAGTTTGAAGTGACTGTCAAGAAAGTCGAAGCGCCGGTGTTGCCGGAAATCGACTCCGATTTCGCCAAAGCGCTTGGCGTAGCCGATGGCGATATCGCCAAGCTGCGCGAAGAGATCAAGGAGAACCTCACACGTGAAGTCAAGCAACGTATCCAGGCAAAAATCAAGGATCAGGTGTTGGATGCCCTGCTTGCCGTTACGCCGATCGAAGCGCCTAAGGCGTTGGTGCAGGGCGAGTCGGAACGGCTGGCCGAAAATGCCCACCGTGAACTCGAAGCGCGCGGCATAGTAGCCAAGAATATTCCGCTGAAGCCGGAGATGTTTACCGACCGGGCGGTGCGGCGGGTGAAACTCGGCCTCATAGTGGGAGAACTGGTCAAGGATAATGAACTGCGCGCCACACCGGATCAGACACGCGCCTTCATACAGGAAATGGCAGAAAGCTACGAAGATCCTTCAGAGTTGGTTCGTTGGTATTATGCCCAACCTGAACGTTTGGCCGGAGCGGAAGCGGTCGTGACCGAAGATAATGTCGTGGAATGGGTTTGCTCCAAGGTCAAGACTAATGATAAGCCTATTTCCTTTGACGAACTGATGGGCAATAACGCGGCGGCGGCGTAAGCCACGCGGAAACGAGGCGGATGATGAATTTGGACAAAAACGCTGTGCGGGACGATAGTGGTTGGAACCCGGTGGGCCTTGGGCTGGTGCCGATGGTCATCGAGCAAAGCGGTCGGGGCGAGCGCGCCTACGACATTTATTCACGGCTGCTCAAGGAGCGGATCGTGTTTCTTGTGGGGCCCGTCACAGACGCCACGGCCAACTTGGTCGTGGCGCAGTTGCTCTTTCTCGAATCCGAAAACCCGGACAAGGATATTCATTTCTACATCAATTCCCCCGGAGGTTCAGTCACGGCGGGGCTGGCAATCTACGACACCATGCAGTTCATCAAACCCGACGTAAGCACGCTGTGCATTGGGCAGGCGGCAAGCATGGGGGCTTTCCTGCTTGCAACTGGGGCAAAAGGCAAGCGTTTCTGCTTGCCCAGTTCTCGGGTCATGATCCACCAGCCTTTGGGCGGTTTTCAGGGGCAGGCGTCCGATATCGAAATCCATGCACGGGAAATACTTTACTTGCGCTCCCGTCTCAACGAGGTGCTGTCAAAACACACGGGCAAGCCGGTTGAACAGATCGAAAAGGATACTGACAGGGATAATTTCCTGTCAGCATCTGCGGCACTGGAGTACGGTCTTATCGACAAAGTTATGACGACACGTAGCGATATCTGACCTGATAACAAGGAGAAAACGACCATGCCAGACAAAAGGACGGGCGCAGACGGCGAAAAACTGCTCTATTGTTCATTTTGTGGCAAAAGCCAGCACGAAGTCCGCAAGCTGATTGCTGGGCCATCCGTTTTCATCTGTGACGAATGTATCGGTCTGTGCAACGACATCATCCGCGAGGAAATCGCCGACGGGCTGGGGATTGAGAACATTCGCGGGCAATTGCCCACGCCACACGAAATCTGCGCCATCCTCGACCAGTATGTGATTGGGCAGGGGCAGGCCAAGCGCAGCCTGTCGGTAGCGGTCTACAACCATTACAAGCGCCTGCGCCACCTGGGCGACGCCATCAGGAACGACGTGGAGCTTTCCAAGAGCAATATCCTCCTGATCGGCCCGACCGGCTCCGGCAAGACTCTCCTTGCGCAAACGCTGGCGCGGCTCCTGAACGTGCCTTTCGTCATGGCTGACGCCACTACGCTCACTGAAGCCGGTTACGTGGGCGAGGATGTCGAGAACATCATCCAGAAGCTTCTCCAGAAGTGCGACTACGATGTCGAAAAAGCACAGCAGGGTATCGTCTATATCGACGAAATCGACAAAATTTCCCGCAAGTCCGACAACCCTTCGATCACCCGTGACGTATCGGGCGAAGGCGTGCAACAGGCGCTCCTGAAACTCGTCGAAGGCACTGTCGCCTCCATTCCGCCGCAGGGCGGGCGCAAGCATCCCAACCAGGATTTCATCCAGGTTGACACCACTAACGTGCTGTTCATCTGTGGCGGGGCATTCGACGGTCTGGAAAAAATCATCATCAACCGTACCGACAAGGGCGGGATCGGCTTCGGCGCGGAAGTCAAGAGCAACGATAGCCGCAGCCTTACCGAAACGTTTGGTCAGGTCGAACCGGAAGACCTGATCAAGTTCGGCCTTATACCCGAGCTTATTGGCCGCCTGCCTGTGGTGACGTCCCTGCACGAACTCAATGAGAACGCGCTTATCCAAATACTCGTTGAGCCGAAGAATGCGCTGGTCAAACAGTACCAGAAGCTCTTCGGGATGGAAGGCGTTGAACTTGAAATCCGTTCGGCAGCCCTGCATGCAGTCGCCAGAAAAGCGATCAAGCGCAAGACCGGCGCGCGTGGCCTACGTTCCATCCTCGAAATGTCTCTGCTCGATATCATGTACGATTTGCCTAGCCAGGAAGGCGTGGTCAAGGCCGTGATCGACGAAAACACTATTACGGAGAGTGCCAAACCGTTGTTGATATACGCCGATCAGCCTAAGGTTTCCGGTTCCAACTAAAGCCTGTTTCCGCAGGCCGCCGTCTCCGGTGACTTGAATAAACGACTGGCGTACCCCATATTGGGAATGGTTCTTTTCAAGGAAAACACATAATGTCGGGCACTACCGATCTCCCCAACGAAAAATTGGAACTGCCGCTCCTGCCGTTGCGCGACGTGGTAGTGTTTCCGCACATGGTCATTCCGCTCTTCGTGGGACGGCCTAAATCCATCAAGGCATTGGAAGCTGCGATGGAAACTGGCAAGAGCATCCTGCTCGTCGCCCAGCAATCTGCGGCCAAGGATGAACCCTCTGCCAGCGATCTCTACAATGTCGGCTGCACCGCCAACATCCTGCAAATGCTGCGGCTGCCCGACGGCACACTGAAGGTGCTTGTCGAGGGTGTGGAGCGTGTCATCATCGAAGAGGTGGAAGACCGCCGCCAGATGTTTTTTGCCTGCGCTACCCCGGTGAGGCAGCTTTCAGGCAAAGAAGGCACCGAAATCGTCGCCATGCGGCGTGCGCTTGTTGCTCAGTTCGACCAATACGTCAAACTCAACAAGAAGATACCTGCCGAAGTCCTCTCCTCGCTCGCCAACCTTGACGATACGGGACGGCTTGCCGATACCATCACCGTTCATCTGCCGCTCAAGCTTGAACAAAAGCAGGAAATCCTGCAAATGTTCAACATCAGCGACCGTCTCAACAGGCTGCTTGCACAAATCGAAAACGAAATCGACATCATCCAGGTCGAAAAACGCATTCGTGGCCGCGTCAAGCGCCAGATGGAAAAGAGCCAGCGCGAGTACTACCTCAACGAACAGGTCAAGGCCATCCAGAAAGAACTCGGGGAAACTGAAGACGGGGCCGACCTCGAAGAGATGGAGAAAAAGATCAAAAGCGCGGGCATGCCTAAGGAGGCGCTGGCAAAAACCCAGGCCGAGTTCAAAAAATTACGCCTGATGTCGCCCATGTCCGCCGAAGCCACCGTGGTGCGCAACTATGTTGACACCATGATCGGCCTGCCGTGGAAGAAACGCTCGCGCGTCAGCAAAGACCTTGCTGGAGCCGACAAGATTCTCAACAAAGATCATTACGGGTTGGAAAAGGTCAAGGAGCGCATCCTCGAATACCTGGCCGTCCAGCAGCGCGTCGACAAGGTCAAGGCTCCTATCCTCTGCCTCGTCGGCCCCCCGGGCGTGGGCAAGACTTCCCTTGGGCAATCCATCGCCCGGGCTACCAATCGCAAGTTCGTGCGCATGGCCTTGGGCGGTGTGCGTGACGAAGCTGAAATCCGCGGGCACCGTCGCACCTACATCGGTTCCATGCCCGGCAAGATACTTCAGAACATGACCCGTGTTGGCGTCAAAAACCCACTTTTCCTGCTCGATGAAGTCGACAAACTTGGCATGGACTTTCGTGGCGACCCCTCATCGGCTCTACTCGAAGTACTCGACCCCGAGCAAAACCACACCTTCCAGGATCACTACATCGAAGTCGACTACGACCTCTCCGACGTGATGTTCGTTGCTACTGCCAACACCCTCAACATCCCGCCTGCCTTGCTTGACCGTATGGAAGTGATCCGGCTCTCCGGTTACACCGAAGACGAAAAAGTCAACATCGCCCATCGCTACCTGCTTCCCAAACAACTCAAAAACAATGGTCTCAAGCAGACCGAACTCACAGTCACGGACGAAGCCCTGCGCGACATTTGCCGCTACTACACGCGCGAGGCTGGGGTACGTGGGCTGGAGCGCGAAGTTTCCAAGATTTGCCGCAAGGTTGTGAAGTCCCTCGTACTTAAGCCGCGTGCCAGCAAACTCGTGGTGAACTGCAAGAATCTTGATAAATATCTGGGTGTGCGCCGCTTCAACTTCGGCATGGCCGAAAAGCAGAACCAGATTGGGCAAGTCACCGGGTTGGCCTGGACGGAAGTGGGTGGGGAACTCCTCACTATTGAAGCCGTGGTTCTCCCTGGCAAGGGCAAGGTCATGACGACTGGCAAACTTGGCGAAGTCATGCAGGAGTCCATCCAGGCTGCGCTCTCCGTGGTACGTCGCCGCGCTCACTCGCTTGGCATAGAGAGCGAGTTCTACCAAAAGAGCGACATCCACATTCACCTGCCTGAAGGTGCGATTCCCAAGGATGGGCCATCGGCGGGTAGCGCCATTACTACCGCGCTGGTATCCATGCTCACCGGCATTCCCGTATGCTGCGACGTGGCCATGACGGGCGAAATCACCCTGCGCGGAGAAGTCCTGCCCATTGGCGGCCTGAAAGAAAAACTACTTGCCGCCGTGCGTGGCGGAATTGCCCGTGCCTTGATACCGGAAGAAAACATCAAGGACTTGGCCGAAATTCCGGACAATATCAAAAACGCGATCGAAGTCATCCCGGTACGCTGGATCGACCAGGTGCTTGATCTGGCGCTTGAACGCAAACCCGTTCCACTTACCGAGCCTGAAGAAGTCCCGGTTTCAGCGAGTACAGACGAGCCGACAACAAGTACGTCGCAGCAGCCTATCCGGGCGCATTAAGGATTTTTAAAATGAAACCGGCTTACCGCCGGTTTCATGTTTATCTATGGAGGAGGGATGCAGCATGAACAAAACCGAATTGATCGACGCAATTGCCGAACGGGCAGAAGTACCTAAAGTGACGGCAGGCAAAGTGCTTGATGCCGTCACTGCCACCATCACGTCCACACTCAAAAAAGAAGAAGATGTCACCCTTGTAGGTTTTGGAACCTTCTACGTGGGCGAGCGCGCCGCACGCACGGGCCGCAACCCGCGCACCGGAAAAGCCATCAAAATTGCTGCCGCCAAAACGCCGAGATTCAGGGCTGGAAAGGGTTTGAAGGAGGCCGTACAATAACGCCCTTTCGGCAAAAACAGCATCCGTTGTCCTGTTTTTGCGCGGGTGCTTAGCTCAGTTGGTAGAGCGTCGCCCTTACAAGGCGAATGTCGGCGGTTCGAGCCCGTCAGCACCCACCATAAAATCAAAGGCTTGCAGGTATTCAACCTCGCGAGCCTTTTTGTTATCTGCAATTTCTGTGTAACCGTGTCAAAAAAGCTGCCATTCGTGAAGCGCAACCATCATGCCGCATGCAGTTTTGCGTGACGGGGGATGCTCATGAGCACATCGCGCATTTTCTCTTCGGTAATGATAGTGTCGTGATGCGTTTGCAGGTTGATCCAGCTTTGTGCGTCTGTGCAGAAAAACCGCGCAAGTCGTAGGGCGGTGTTGACAGTGATGCCGCGCGTGCCATGCACGATTTCATTGATCCGTCTGGGTGGTACGCCGATTGCCTTTGCAAGCGCGTACTGGCTTACACCCAAAGGCTTGAGGAATTCGTTCTGTAGGACTTCGCCCGGATGGATGGGGGCGGTGCGGCCTGTGGGCAGCTCGGCAACGTCGGAAAAGTCCAAGTCCCGAAGATCTTCTATCCTGATTGTCATGGTGGCCTCCATTCAGTGGTAATCAACGACTTCAACGTCGTAAGCGTTTTCACCCTCAAACCGGAAGCAAAGCCGCCATTGTCCGTTGATGCGGATGCTCCATTGCCCCTCACCACCGCCGGAAAGCCTTTCGAGCCGGTTCCCCGGCGGAACACGCAAGAATTCGATACTGGCGGCGGCGTGGAGCATGGCGAGCTTTGTCCGTGCAACGCGCACCCATTGCCCATCAAACTGGCGGACGCTCAGGCCAGCAAAAAGGGCGGCTGTTTGCTTGTTGGCGAAGGTTTTAATCATTGGCAGAATATTAACATTGTTCGTTAATAACGACAAACGTTACTTCCTTCGCTCCGTGACATCCTCCCCCTTGGCCGTGCCACCATGCGACCTTATTTGGTGTGTCCAGCATGGGAAGGATACCCATACCATTTGACATCCTTAAAATTCACCGGCCTGCGCTAGTGTCTAGTTGCACAAATTGTATTAATAATATATGCTTTTCTGAACACAAGGAGGGCATATGTCTAGACCGTCAAGGCGAGTGGTATGTGATGAAGACACCAGGCTTGAGCTTCAGGCCATGGCTAAAAGTCGTAAGCAGCCCTCTGGCTTGGGTTTGCGGGCGAGGATTATTCTGCAATGCTTGGGGAATCCTGCAATGCTTGGGGAATCGCTCTGTGAAGGAAATTGCCCAAACCTGCGGAGTAAGCGCGCCTACGGTGATTCGCTGGAAGAACCGATTCATTGAATCTGGGGTCTCAGGGCTTTTCGATGAA
>WREK01000084.1 GCA_009779355.1 Betaproteobacteria bacterium
GTCTTCATCAACCCAGATCCAGCAGATGGCCGGGGCGCTGCCGACGCCGGCCGAGACCGGCGAGCCGCCGCCGGTGTTCTGGGTCATGATCGGTTTGTAGCTGGCGCTGATGCCGTCCCAGTGACGGTTGAAACGCCAACCCGTGCCGTTGTGGGTGCGTTTCCAGGCTAGCGGGCCGAGCGGGGTTTGAACGCTGAGGTCGGTGATATCGGCGCTGGCTGTGACGTTCGGAGCAGAGACGCGGAATTGTTGGGTCTGGGCGGCAACCGGGGGGGCGCAAAGGAACAGCGCCAGAGAGAGGGCGGTGAGATGAGCGCGCGGGTGGGTTTTACAGGTATCCATCTTTTTCTTGCACTTATCCATTCTTGAAGTCGTGGTGGGTTGCGCTCCACCCGTTTATCGAGCTGCGTTTGCGGACAATAGTTGGATAGGTCATTGCAAGCTCCCGGCGAGCTCGAAGATCGGCATGTACATCAACACCACCACCAGCCCGATAACGATGCCGATCGCCAGCATCAGGATCGGCTCCAGCAGCTTGGAGGCAGCGTCGATCCAGCGGGTCATCTCCTCGTCGTGAAAACGCGCCGTGCGGTCGAACATCGGCGCCAGCTGGCCCGAGCGCTCGCCCACCTGCACCAGCGACTTCGCCACTGGCGTGGCCAGGCCGAACTGCACCAGCGCCTGCGACACACTGCCGCCTTCTTCGATGCGCTGGCGGGCGCCCGCCAGCGCCATGCACTGGGAGGAATTCAGCAAGCCGCCGACCATGCCCATGGCGCGCGGCAGGGCAATGCCCGACGACAGCAGCAGGCTCAGCGCGCGGTAAAAGCGGCTCAATCGGAACAGATTGGCGCGTGGGGCCAGACCCGGTAGGCGCAACGCCAGTTCCACCAGCTTCTTGCGCACGGCAGCTTGACGCAACTGCCACACACCCAAGACCAATATCGCCACCACAAGGCCCAATGCGATTGCGGCATGGTCATGGATCAAACGCCCGATAGAGAGCAGAACACCTGACGCCCAAGGCATGGGACGGCCGGAATCTTCGTAAACCATGGCAAATCGCGGCACCACGTAACCGAGAAGAAACAGTGTGACGAAGCCTCCCACGGTAATCAGCAAGGCCGGATAGATCGCCGCCGACACCAGCTTCTTGCGCAAGGTGTCGAACTGCTGCTGATAGGCGATGAAACGCTCGATGGCTTCGGGTAGATTGCCGGTGCGTTCGCTGGAGCGAATCGTCGCCACATACACTGCGGGAAATTGGCTCTCGTGCGCCTCAAGCACGTCGGAAAAATTCTTTCCCTGACGCAGATTGGCTTCAACATCCGCCAACAGCGCCCGCGTCGCGCCCTGCGATTTCTCGACCAGTGTGTTCAACGCCTCGCCGAGATTGAGCCCTGCCTGCAGCAATGAATGAAGTTCCTGACTGAAGAGAAGCAGGTCGAAAACACTGCCCCGCGCCGGCGCGGCGGCTTGCTGCCCTGACGGTGATACTGCTTCCTCCTGCGCCGATGCGTCGACTTCGAGCACGCGCCATCCATCGCGGCGCGCCTGCCGGGTGGCCGCGGCCGCATCCATTCCGGCAAACTGCATCCACTCGGTTTGTCCATTTCGCCCCTGCACCCGGAGCCGTACCCCCGCCACACCCATCAGACCGCCGTATCAATGAAAGGAAATATCGGCGTCTTCTTTCTCGCCGCCAACCTGCCCGTCCTTGCCATACGACAGCAGGTCGAAGTCGGCGGTTTGCCCTGGCGCGCGGTAGATGTAGTCTCTGCCCCAGGGGTCGGGCGGAATCTTTTTTTGCATGTAAGGCCCGTTCCATTTGGCCTCGCCATTGGGCTTGATCACCAGCGCCTGCAAGCCCTGCTCGGTGCTGGGGTAGTGGCCTGTGTCGAGGCGATAGGCATCGAGCGCCTTGGACAATGCGTCGATCTGCGCCTTGGCGGTTCCTTGCTCGGACTTGCCGATCTGCGAGAAATAGCGCGGGCCGACGATGGCCGTGAGCAGGCCGATGATGACGATCACCACGAGCAGTTCGAGCAGCGTGAAACCGCGCGCGTGACGGGATATCGGGCGCGGCCCGCGGAAGAAGTGGAAAAGGAATGTTTCTTTCATGGCAGTACTGTGATCTTCCAATAGAATCCGATGCCTTTTTTGAACAGCGAAGGAGGTATGTTGCTCGCGGAGCGGATTGTTAGGGTGTCGTTGGTTTTCGCGTTCTCGCCGGCGCCGATAGCGCCGAATACAAGCGTGTCATCGACAAGCTGCAGCACGGAGAAAGGCAGCCGATTGAGCTTGGCCCTGATTCCGGGCACGGCCCCGCCGGTATTCGTGAGTTCGGCGCGAAGCGTGTACTCCCAGGTTTTTGGATCGAGCTTTTGTTCCGCGACCACGGTCACACCGCAAATGTGAAAATTCGAGTTGTTCGTGCTTGCCTGCTCATCGATGTTGTCCAGATTGATGACCTTCACCGCCTTGCCGGAAACGCCAATGTAGTTCGCGTCGTTGGAGATCGCCCTGCCAGTGAGCACCTGATAGGTCTGCGGGCCATCAGGAGCGCAGTCGTCGCGCCCAGTCACGGTGACTTTCTGATCTTTCGACCAATCCTTCGGCGTAAATATCAGTTGAGCAGGCGCCACTTCGCCCTCGCGCAAATTGCTCGACGTGATCGGGACGATCACATCGGACGTGGGCGCACTGCCGAGCCGCACCTTGTACGACGCGGCGGCGCCCTCTTCCGAGGTATACAGCACGTTGGCTGCCGTCACCACGATGCTGCCCGTTTGTGTGGCCGGCGGGATGACGACCGTGCCCGGCGCGTAGGCACGTCCCATGCCGCGCGAGTCATAAATCACCGCGTAAACGTAATAGGTTCCGGCGCCCAGCGCGGTGACATCCCAGACATGGCTGCCCGCCTGCATCCCCGCACCCTGACGCAATCCATCGACGATCAGGTTGCCCGCGAAACCCGTGCCCGACGTGCCGTAGTACAGTGCCACGGTCGGCTCGATGTTGGGATCCGTGCCTTCCCAGCGCACCGTGACCTGCTTGCGCTGGACACCGTTTACCGTAACCGTGACGGGAACCGTCGGCACCGCCGGAGCGGTCAATCCGATGCTCGGGTTCTGGTACGGCCCCGTGCTGACGTAGAGAATCGCCGGCAAACTCCAGGCGCTCGCCGCGCCAGCCGCATCGACGGCCCGCACACGCCACCAGTGCGTGGATTTGTCCTCCAGAAACGAGCCGACGATCCACGCCGTGATGTTCGACATGCCGTCCGCCACGCGCTGCGTCAGCCCCGCGTCGCGATATACCTCGAACTCGTAGCGCACCTCGTCACCCTCGGGATCGAGCACGGGATTGGCCTCCAGGTTCGGTTGCCGGGTCGCGACCCAGGCGCCGTTGCCGGGGTTCTTGATCGTCGGCGTCGGCGGCGGATCATTGACCGCGTTCATCAGGAATTCGCCAATGACCCAGTCCGACTCGGCATGGCCATCCTGCGCCTTGACACGCCACCAGTAGCGCTTGTTTTCAACAAGCGGCGGCGTGATCCATGTCGTCGTGCCCGAGCTGTTCTGGGGCACCTGGCCGGACGTGCGCTTGTCGGAGGAGTCGAAGGTATTGACCGTGTCGATCTCGAACACGTAGGCGATCAGATCATTCTCGGGGTCGACGCTGTTCAGGATCGTCAACGCGGTGGCCGCGTTGGTACTCTGCCCTCCCACCGGCGGCGACAGGATCAACGGCACGGAGGGCGCCTGATTGCCGATGTTGACGGTGAACGGACGCGCCGGAGTCGGCGTTACCGCGCCCAGCACATCCTCGGCAATCACTCGCCAATAGTAACTGGCATGATCCATCAGGGGCGTCAGTACGGTCCATGACGTGGTGCCACCCGCCATCTCCGGCAAACCGCTGACTTCCACGGCGATGTCGGTCAGCGCCGAATCCCTGTAAACGATGACGCTGTAGGTCATCGCATCGCCGTCCTTGTCGATGCTGTTGGTCCAACTGAGCGTCGGCGTCAGCGTCGTCACGATCGCGCCCGGCACAGGGCTCGTCAGGTTGAAGTTGTCCGGCGGGTCGTTGAACAGGTTGACGAAGAAGCGGCCGTTTACCCAGGGACTGTAGAGCATGGCGCCATCGAATGCCCGCGCGCGCCACCAGTACATGGTGTTGTCGCTCAGTTCCGCGCTCACTTGCCAGCCCGTCGGCTGCACGATACTGCCCCCGCCATTTCCCGGTGCCATTGGCGCCTTGTCGACCAAGGCCGCAGCGACCTGCTGCGCCATGGCCTCGTCGGCATAGACCTCGAATTGCACCTTGACCGTCGGATCGCGCACATCGGCCGAGGTCATGACTTGCAGCGTTGGCCGCAAGGTCGTGACCTGCGCGCCGGACACCGGACTTTCGATCGTTGGCGTGCCCGGACCCGGCGGCGGCGCCTCGGTTTCCACCTTGATGCTGGCCGCGCGACTGGCGCTCAGCGCGCCATCGGTCGCCGTGTAGTTGATGAGGTAGTTGCCCGCGGAACCCGCACCAGGGATCCAGTTGAACAAGGCGCGCGCCACGGTCGGGCTTTGCGGATCGGCGGCCTGCGGCGTGAGCGTCGCACCCGCTGGCAGCGGGACCGCGCTCAGGGTCACCGGCGTTCCCTGCGGACTTGATGCCTCGACGAGGAAGGACACCTGCTGCCCTTCCCGGGTAACGCGATCAGCAATGAACTGGATGCTTGGCGGCAACGCGACCTGCGGCGGCGCCTGGAAGTCGCTTTCATAGACGCCGGTAGTGTTGACGTCAAAGATATTGACGAAATATTCCCACTGCTTGGTAGCCGGATTGCGGGTGCGCGACAGCCAGACGTTCTCTGGAAGCATCTGCTTGGCGTCCGAACGCATCACGGTAGCGACCGTCTTGGCGCCATTGAACGGATCGCGCAGCTTGGCGTAGACAAAGCCGTCGGTAGGCGGCATCGTCAGTTTGTAGATTGCAGCCCCCTGAGCATTGGTACCCGATTGTAACTGTGCAACCGCGCTGCGGTCGGTCACGATGGTATCCAGCCCTTCGGATTCGTAGACGCGAATCACATCGCCGTCGACCGCCAGAAAATCGCGCACCGTGTCGCGGCCGGGAAGATCGACCCGCACATCGCGAATCAAGAAGTGTGCGTTGGTTGCCTCCAGGATGGAGGTAACCGCGCCGCCCAGTTCGTCCGCATGGCTGAACGTCGCATTGAATTCGGTGAACCTGCCCGAGAGTGAGGATTCCATGATCCAGCGCCCCGTCTTGCTGGTACCGGGAGCAATGTCGCCGAAGTTGATCAGCAAGGTGTTCTGCGTCGGCGTGTCGTCGACATAGCTGCCCGTGAGCCGAAAATCGATCAGCAAATCCTGCTTGTTCTCGACGATCTTGGGTTGTGCCGAGTCAATCTTGAGGTTGCGCGCCGCCGCGAAACCGTTGTTCCTGACCCGAACGCCCAGTGTGAAGGGAATCACCGGTTCGATTTCCTCTGTCATCGGATCGTCGCCTTCGACCTCACTGGGCAGGAAATAATCGAGCGTGAGCAGTGGCAGGGGCTTGACAGTGACGACATCGGGCGAGACTTCCAGAACTTGGTCTTCGCCGCCAAAGCGATATTTGAGCGTGGCGCCTACCAAGTATTTCTTGCCAGCCGGATTAAGGCCCGCCGAACCCGGCGCGGGAATTAGCAGCCAGTTGATGACGGCCGAAGTGCCGGGATTGACGACACCGGTGCCGGTGACGTCGGAAATGTTCTGCTTGTTGGAGACGCGAATGAAAAACTTGGCGCCGCTGGCATTCGGATCGTCGGTGATGGCAACGGGCGTGCCGTTTTCTTCCATGACCTTGACTTCCACCGAAACATTGGTGATCAAGCCGCTGTCGGTGGTGTTGTTGATCTTCATCTCGGCGTCGAACGCCTGCCGTTCGAGCGTCAATTGCTGCTTGATCTGAATCTTGACGCTGGCGCAGACCGTTTCTTGCGCCAACACGGGCATTGCCATGGCGAAAAACATCGCCACACCTGCGCATAGCCGCGCGGCGAGTTTCTTTTGCATCCCGCTCTTCCAATTCTCGGTCATTCCAGCCACGGTCACGGTTCGATCCTCCAGCCTGTTTGCCGTCATCCGCGAGCGATCAGCCCGCCAAGCCAGCTATCTTGAGAACGACAGCCGGCGCGGTGTAACGCTTGCCGCTGGCGGTGGTGAGTTCGACGACGCTTTCTTTGCCCATCGAGCCAACCAGTTCCACGCGCTCGACGCGCTCGTTGTTGGCATACTGCGAAAGCGACTCGGCTTGCGCCACGGTCATGGTATAGCTGGTGATCGCTTGCAACACGTTCGACCCTTGCGGCAGCGTGACGCTGACGCTGGCCGAGCCGCTGGCGGTGGTACCCGAAACGGCCGTCAGCACTTCGATGGCCGCGCCATAAACCGGGACGACCCGCAGCTTGACGGTGTTACCGGTCGGTATGTTGGCGGTGACGAAGGTCACGACCACCGGATCGGTAGCCGTCGCCGGCAGGTTAACGTCGGCGGCGCCGGGGATGTTGGTATTGCCCATCGGGTTCTCGGGCACGCTGACGCCGGCCACCGAGGCGATGCGGATGGAGGGAATATCCGTCGTTGCTATCGGCTGCGGGGCCGAGGTCCTGTACGCCGGCTGTGAGGTGCCGCTGAAGGCAATGTCGTCGCCTTCGATACGGATGCGGCCATCGCTGCCTTGGGTGTAAAAATTACTACTAGCGTCATAAATGTTATAGGCACAGCGAGACCGCGCGACACCGCTGAGAACACGACATCCGCCGGCGGCAATCAACTTGCCGCTACCCTTGACGCTGCTTGCCATCAGCTTGATGGCGCCGCCGGAACCACCACCGCCAGGCAAGCCGGCACCTGACCCTGCAATGTCTCCGGCATCTCCGCCCGTGGCATCGATCATGCCGCTTACCGTCAGCGTACCCTTGGAGGCCAGAAGGATGGCGCCACCGCCACCGCCGCCGCCCGATCCGGGAAAGCTGGTGCCGCCAAACCCCCCGCCTCCACCGGAACCGCCGATGAAGGGAAACAGCTCCGGCGTGCCGTAGGATTGCCCGCGATCCGGTTCATCGGCGTATTCGGTACAGGCACCATTTCGGCTCCCCTTGGTCGCATAACCCGCGCTATGACCCACGGTGTGATAGTACATTCCGCTGAAGCAACCAAGGCCGCGCTCGTAGCCGCCGCGTCCGCCGCCAGGCCCCAGGCCGCTGCCGCCACGACGGGCATCATTTTGAGAACCGTACTTGCCACCACGGCCGCCATCGAAGCCGCCCGGTCCGCCAAGTCCCGGCAAGCCATCGTCGTCCTGATTGCCATCGCCCGCCGTGCCGGTGGCCGGGGCCGTGCTGCCCCGGATATCGATGGTGCCGGCGATGGTGATATCGCCGCTGGCCAGTACTTGCGCGGGCGTATTGAGCGCGTTTTTCTTGAACGTCACGGTCACGCCCTCAGGAATATTGACCGTGGTGTAATTGAGAACGCCCGAGGGCGGCAACTGGATCTGCATCGACGCCGTCGGGTTGAGCGCCCCATCCACGCCGGTACTCCCACTGTCGAAGGCATATACCGTCGGCGCACACAACAGCATGACCGCCCCAGCCAGCACGCCAAGGCGAGAACCGGCTGGCACGGGAAATCGATGAAATGAGGCAACGGGTAAACGGCTGGGTTTCATGTTGGACTCCTGAATGCTGGAAAAACGTAACCGGGCATGCCGGCAAGGGACATGCACACCGCGCCGCTGCTTCGCCCGCGACCGCCTTGAAAATATTTGAAGAAATCGAAAGTCATGGCGCGGTCACGTTCAGTGGGTAGGGAATGGCCCTGTCGGCGGGGCAAAATTTCCTTTATATCGAGCGACGCCTTTGGTGATTCTAAATTGACCGATATAGATTGGCCGACTGTTATCCAGCCATGAGTTCGCGGCATAACCAACCCTGAACGTATTGGAGGACATTGCGCCATTGGCAATAGTGCCTGGGAATTGACCTCCATTGACAAAACCACTGAATTGAATTCCATTTATAAAGCCACGGACATTATTCTCATTCTTGTCATAAGATGCGGCGATATGCATGAATTCTGTTGGAGGGGTCAAATAATCATTTGCCATCCCCATTACGTTGTAATAGGCATTTCTAATCCATATTGATTTTTGCCTTCCGGGAAACTCGAATCCAATTCCATTCACTGAATCGGCACTAGTACCATGCTGGGCAATTGTTCTGGAGTACCCTACCGTGGTATGTGCAATAAGCTTCACGAAAAACTCGATTGTGTACGACTCGCCGGATAGAACCAGCTTTGAATCGACGGCTTGCAGGTAATTGTTCCCCGGCGGAAAATAACCCACGGGCTTGCCAAAGAGGGTATATGCGTCGCTGATCGTCGGCGCGGTACCAACAGGCGTCCAAACAAGGCCCTTACGGTCAACAATGTTCGTTGACCCGATTTCCCCATCAAAATCAATCAGGGAAATAACGGAATCGATATAAGGATCGTTTTCTTCGACAACAGCCCCCGCGTCAACGACCACGAATTGGTCCCCGGTAGCCGTCGTGAACGACAGGGGGCCGGCAGCGGTGTTCAGTACGACGCGACGCGTCGACTTGACCGCCGAGGCGTCGATATCAACGCTTACCGTCAGCGATTTGCCGTCCGTGCTCGCCGTGGGTACGCCCAGCGTCACGCCATCGGGCGGGACGAATTGAACCGACGATACCGCGTTGAGCCCCTCCCCTGTCACCTGGAGGATAAGCGAAGTGCCCACCACGCCGGTAGCCGGCGTCATCTGACGCGCCAGATTGCTCACGCTCACACTTACTAGGGGAGACGCCAGGCCCTTCGCCGGCATGAGCGGTGCTTGACCAACCACCACACTCACCATGGGAGACGACAGGCCCTTCGCGGGCATGAGCGGCGTTTGGCCAACCACCACGCTGACCGGGAGAGATGTCAAGCCCGTTGCGGGCATATACGGCGCTTCGCCAACCAGCACGCTCACCAGATGGGAGGCCACGGAATCAGAGGCTAATCCATCCGACGGCTTGGCGACAGCCACCGGCAGCAAGGCAGGCGCCCAACCCGTCCGGGACGCGGTAATCCGGGTTTCGCCGGCACCAATGCCATGCACCTGGAACTCGGCGGAACGGCTGCCCTCGGGCACGGTCACCGTGGGAGTCGCCTTGGCGATGGCCGGCGAGGCGGAGGTCAGGGTAAAGCTCAGTCCGCCTGCGGGCGCGGCGAACGGTATTGTCAGCATCAGGGTCTGACTGGCACCCGCGAAGGTAGATGCGGAGAGAGGATTGAAACCTCCCTGGGCCTGAATCACCGTCAGGGTGGCTGCATTGGAAGTGAGGTAGCTGCCGGCATTCAGATCGTCCGGCGTCTTGAGGCGCACGCTTCGGTTCCCCGCTGCTGACTGCTCCGAAAGCAGCGCAGTTGCGTGCGTCTCGGATAACACCGTGGTCGGCAGCGACTCACCGTCCACTTCCACAATGCTCAAAGGCGAGAGCAGGGAACCATTCACCGTCAGGACAGTATTACCCGAGTAGGTGTAAACGCTGGCCGGTTCAATACTCGCGATGCGCGGCTGGTCGCGCAGCACGTCAAGCGCCGCCAAGCGCGTCACCGTTCCGGCATCCGTAAGCAAGGTGAGATCAGCGGAGCCCACGGCTGCGTTCAGCGGTGCCGTTACTTGCATGTTGACCTGCGTATCGGTGGCGCCGGCCAATAGCTGGGTTTCCAGTCCGGGCATGGACCATTGCGGCTGTGTCGCGCCGCCCAGCCGTCTACCTGTAACGGATATTGTCAGGGTCTCGCCCGGCAGAATACGCGACGGTTCGACCGCATTGATCGCTGGGGATATGCCCACCGACAGGGTGCCGTTACGCACGAGGTAGGGTATGCCCCGCAGTCCCAGACGTGCCGAGGAGAGAATGTCACCCGAGGGGATTACGACGGCGTTGGTTTGGTTGCCCGTTGCTTCGTTGCCTGACCCGGTCAGCGTCGCGGCAAGATCGGCGCTGATGGCCACTCCGGCATGGCCCTGAATACGAACATTGTTGAATGTGACGCTGGTGCCTTCGACGCTCAAGCCGCTACCGTAGGCGATGTCCGCA
>WREK01000085.1 GCA_009779355.1 Betaproteobacteria bacterium
GCGGAATCCTTTTCGATGAACAGGTCGCGCGAGGGGACGTAGGCTTCGGGCTGGTAGTAATCGTAGTAGCTCACGAAGTATTCGACGGCGTTCTCGGGCAGGAACTCGCGGAATTCGGCGTAAAGCTGTGCGGCCAGCGTCTTGTTGGGGGCGAGCACCAGCGCGGGCCGTCCCATGCGGGCAATGACGTTTGCCATCGTATAGGTCTTGCCGGAGCCGGTGACGCCGAGCAATGTCTGATACAGCAACCCATTTTCGATGCCCGCGCACAACTGCTCGATAGCTTCGGGCTGGTCGCCCGCAGGCAGGAACATCCGGTGCAGGCGGTATGCACTGCCAGGGAAGGTGATGATGTCGATGTCGGCAGGTGCAGGAGGAGGGGGGGCGGCGTCCATGGCTGGATGGTATACAACCAGACAGGAACTTGAAAATGTCCTTTTGCGGTAGATGATGCTTGGTCGGGTTGTCTGCTTGTAATTCTATGCGTTACAAACTACCATCTATACATGATTAAATCTTTCCTGCACGACGGCATCCGGCTGTTCTTTGAGACAGGCAGCAAAGCGAAGATTCGGCCGGAACACGCCAAGAAACTCGCATATCAACTGCAACGGCTCGATGCCGCATCCAGCCCGCAGGATATGTGCATTCCAGGCTGGAGGCTGCATCAATTGTCGCATGGCTTGACCGGGCATTGGTCGGTCTGGGTCAGTGGCAACTGGCGTTTGACGTTCAAGTTTGAGGGCGGGGATGCCATCCTCGTCGATTACCAGGATTATCACTGAGAGGTTTTGCATCATGATGTTCAATCCACCCCCTCCCGCCGAATTCATCCGAGAAGAGGTGCTTCCGGCGCTGAACCTGACCATCACTGAGGCCGCCGACCAGCTTGGTGTGTGTCGTGCGGCTTTGTCGCGCGTGCTTAACGGCAGGGCGGCGATCACGCCGGACATGGCTATGCGGCTGGAGGAATGGCTGAGAACGCCAGACGGCGGCGGCCCATCCGCCGAGAGTTTCCTGCGTGCGCAGGCAAGTTACGATCTTTGGCAGGCGCGGCAGCAACGGGAACGGCGCGGCGGTGCCGGCATTCGGCGGCCTGCCGTTCTTGCGGGCGATCCCTGATACAAGATATCCGCTGCACGAGAGGCAGAAAATTTCAGTGTTGCAGAAAGACTGGGCACAAACGGAACCCTACGGGCTACGAATTAACCACGTTGAAGGGCCTGTAATGCAATAGACAGGGTTGCCGTAGGGCATGGCGCGCAATACCCTTGCATGCTCAGGCGTAAAAGTTGACGGCCTGCCCATTGGGACTCAGGCTGCGCTCAATAGCCTGCCCAAACGAAAAACCGCGATCCGTGCCGCTTCCCCGTGATTTGGTGCTTTCTTCCATGCTGGCACGGGCGATTTCGGCGCGCGCATCGGCGGCCATTTGCGATGCGGCGGCGGCTACGGCGCGATCCTGGCCGGAGGGATCGGCAGGCGCGAGCGCGGCAGCGCGGATGTGTTGGGCGCGCGCAAGCGTTTCTTCCGGCGTGCGACCCTTTGAGGTGTCGATACTGACTTCCCCAGCCACTGCGTAACGCTTGCCGTCCGGGCCGGTCTCAAAGGAAAAACTCGCGCCGGAAGTCACCAGGTTGCCGCCTACGGATACGTGCGCCGCTTCGTGCGCGCGCACGGCGCGATCTGTGGATTTCAGTTCATCGACCTGGCGGCGGTCGGTGCCGCTCAGTTCTTCGGCGCGGGAATTGCCCGTTTTCTGCGGGATACCGTTTTCGCGTGAACCTGGCGCAAAAATATCCTTTCCCTGCCCGGCAGCTTGCCCGGGCGCATCGGAGCGCCACTGGTTCGTGTATGTCGAAGCAGCCTGAATCGCACTATCAACGGAGGACAAGAACCCGGAAATCATGAAAGTAGTAGGGACGCGGCAAGGAGATGGCAGGCGGGCGGGGTATCCCCTCTTAAGTCTGGGTCATGGCAGCGTGTAGAAAAAGTGCTTTCCTTGTCGGGCTGCGCGCTATTTCTCAGGCAGTCATAGAAATACGCCGTTGTAGAATGCACATGATGCAGAACCGACATTTCGATACCCGCCATTTCGCCCTTGTGCCTGCCGCAGGGAGCGGCTCGCGCATGGGGGGCGAACTGCCTAAACAGTACCTGCCATTGCTTGGAAAACCGCTGATTTATCACACGCTCGCCACCCTGTGCGCAGTGCCCGCCATCGAACGGGTGTTCGTTGTGCTTTCGGTCGATGATGCCGAGTGGGCACGGCATGACTGGAGTGCTTTGGGTTCCCGGCTGGTGCCGCTTTTTTGCGGCGGACCAACACGGGCCGATTCGGTGTTGGGCGGCTTGCGCGCGATCAGGGACGAAGTTGCCGCTACGGACTGGATATTGGTGCATGACGCTGCGCGCCCATGCGTGGCAAGTTGGCAGGTTGAGATGTTGATGCGCGAATTGGCGCATGATGACGTGGGGGGACTCCTGGCCATACCCGTGGCCGATACCATCAAACGTGCCGATGAGCGCCATCGCGTAGCGGGCACTGTGGTGCGTGAGGGTTTATGGTGCGCACAGACCCCGCAAATGTTCCGCTACACGATGCTGCGACGCGCATTGGACAGCGTGCGCAATGTTACCGACGAAGCCGCTGCCATCGAGGCTGTCGGGTTGCGACCCAGGCTCATTGCGGGAGATGCCGCCAATCTCAAGGTCACCTGGCCGTTTGACCTTCTTCTCGCACAATGGATACTGCGCCGCCGTGAAGCAGAAGAAGGGAAAAATATCGAGGAGGAGCTGCCGTGAAATGTGCCATCCGTGTTGGCCAGGGGTTCGATACCCATGCTTTTGCCGAGGGGCGCCCCCTGATTCTTGGCGGCATCACTATCCCGTCCGGGCGCGGCCTGCTCGGGCATTCCGATGCCGATGTGCTGTTGCATGCCGTTTCTGACGCGCTGCTCGGCGCGGCGGGGCAGGGGGACATCGGGCGGATGTTCCCCGACACCGACCCGCGCTACAGGGACGCTGACAGCCGCATGCTGTTGCGCGAGGTGTTCGCCAGAATATGGGAAGCGGGGTGGGAGGTTGGTAACGTCGATGCCACGATCATCTGTCAGGTTCCGAAAATTCAACCCTACGCGGATCAGATGGCAGCCAACATCGCTCGCGATCTCAATATCGAGGTGAGCGCCGTCAACATCAAAGGCAAGACAACCGAAAAACTCGGCTTTACGGGCCGTGGCGAGGGCATTGCCGCGCAGGCCGTGGCCTTGCTGCTGCGGCGGCCCGCATGACCGAGAAAACCAAATGGCGTATTTCGGCGTAGCGCAATACCGTCATCATCTTGACGTAACATTGCTTGGCGCAACGCTTGGGGCTGATGGTTGCAGGAGAATAATGAGATGAACGAGAGGCTCCGTTATTCAATCAATCAGACCCTTCGCGTGGTGGTCTGTGCTTACTTGTTGGTGGTGTCAGGTTATGTCAAGGCTGAGGATAAACCCAGTGGTTGTTCTTTTTCACATGAGATTATAAAAAACGGAGAAATACAAGAGATAACCCTCATTAAACCTGCCAATTGTATAACTGACGCTTGTAATCAAGCTGCGGCTACAGTAGACGAAACGATTGCGACGGTTACAACAGAGGGTGATTGTCTCAAAGTATACATTAAGACGGAAGCAGATCCAAAAATGGAGAATTATCGTCTGTATGCCGATGATAATGTACGCAGGCTTGACAGGGAAAATAGTGGATACGACTATAAAGGCGACTGGCCGGAAGACGAGTATACGGTTCTCATCCCTAAACCGGATCTTCCTTTTCCATGCTCTACTGTGTTGTTACATAAAAAAAGCTCTGCTTTCTATCTCACTGTATTGTGTGGAAATAAAGACGATGTGCAGATACTAAATCCTGCTTTCGTTTCCAAAAAGACAAAAGCTTACATTAAAAAACTCAAAGCTAAAGGTTTCACGATTGGTGCTGAACAACTTGAACAGATAAATAGTGATGGATCTGTGTCAATAGCTTATACAGCAAAAAATAGCAAAGGATATTTCGTTAGAGTATTATGTATTGGATCTTTTTGTAGCGTTGGCTTAGAAAATCCTGTCGCCGTGAGTGAAAAAGAAAACTTTAAGGAAACTCTGCACAACCCTTTTTCTGGATTGCTTCGTCGCTTTGATCCTCGCAATGACTGAGCAGGAAGGTCAATGGATTCAACCAATACCGTCATTGCAAACGAAGCGAAGCAATCCAGTGTTGGGGTTATGCAGGGGTTCTTTAAAAAGTTGTTAAAAGAGGAGGGGTGAAAAAATGATAATTATTAATAGTTTTAACGAAAAATGGCGAATGCAAGCACCATGGAGAAAAGCGGGACAACCCGAGTTCTGTGAACGGTTAACCAACGAAGGATGCCGGGGCGTATCCCGGTCGGGGCCATCTACGTCGGGTTTTCCTCTTTTCCTCCTTTGATGTGATCTCTCCCCGGTAAAATACCGGGTGATGAAACTTTTAGCTTTTGAATCTTCCTGTGAACGCGCCAGTGTTGCGTTGAGCCTGGATGGCGAGATCGACGTGCGTTGGCTCGAAGGGCACGCCAACCATTCGGAGCACATGCTTCACCTTGTCCGTTCCCTGCTGGCGGATGCCGGGCTTGGCGTGGGTGTGCTTGATGCCGTGGCTTTTGGCACGGGTCCCGGTGCTTTCACTGGTTTGCGGCTGGCTTGCGGGCTTGCGCAAGGGCTTGCACTGGGGGCCGGGTTGGGGGTCATTCCCGTGTGCAGCCTGGCGGCCCTGGCCGCACAGTCGCCGTTGCCCCATGCCCTGGCAGCAACGGACGCCCGTATGGGCGAGGTTTACCATGGGCGTTACAGGGTTGCACACGGCATGGTGACGGAACTCTCCGCGCCTGCCTGCTGTGTGCCTGAAGCCCTGCCGTGCCCCGAAGGGGAATGGTTCGGCCTTGGGTCAGCTTTCGCTGCTTACAGGGAGGCGCTGGCACCCGTGCGGACGGCGCTTGCTGGCTGCGACTCCCTGGCGGTGCCCACTGCCGAAGCCGTTGCCCGGTTGGCGGCGGCTTGCGGCGAGGCGGGCATTGTCCCCGCCGAACGGGCTGCCCCGCTTTACGTACGTGACAAGGTTGCGCTGACCGTGGCAGAACGGCTGGCGCGGGGGAACCGGGCATGACGGAATCGTTAAACTTCGCGCCGATGTCCGGCCATGACCTCGATTGGGTCGCAGGGCAGGAAGCCGCCTTGCACCGTTTTCCGTGGAGCCGGAAAATTTTTGCCGATTCACTGGTTGCCGGGTATGCTTGCTGGCTGATGCGTGATGCCGATGCGCCTGTCGGCTACGCGGTCGTGCTCGGTGTACTCGACGAAGCCCATCTGCTCAATATCAGCGTGATGCACACCGCGCAGAGGCGTGGGTTGGGCAGCCGCCTGCTTGAGTACCTGATCTCTACTGTCCGGAATAGCGGCGTACGGCGGTTTTTCCTTGAAGTGCGCCCTTCCAATTTGCCAGCCATTGCGCTTTACCAGCGTGCAGGCTTTGTTGAAATTGCCCGACGCAAGGGTTATTACCCGTCCCAAAATGGGCGCGAAGATGCCATTGTGATGAGACTTGAACTATGAACCCGCGCCGCTGTGCCATTCTCCGGGAAATGGGGCTTACGCCGCTGTGGCGTTTGCGGACTTCTGCTGGAACTGGGGCTGCCGATGCTGCTGCTAGCGTCGATGTTCCAGGGCTGTCGCAGGGAAAAGCGCCAGGGCCGTATAGCGGTGGCCGCCATGCGTTGCCATCCGTTGGACATGCCGATACAGCACACGCCGATCCTTCAAGCGCCTGCGCCGTGCGTGCATCCAACATTGCTGCAATGGGTTGGCAGGAACTCGAAGAAACCATTCACGCCTGCCGTGCCTGTGTGTTGTGCGAACAGCGCACCCAGGCCGTCCCCGGCGTGGGGGACCGCCAGGCGCGCTGGATGTTCGTCGGCGAAGGGCCCGGCATGGAAGAAGACCGGCGTGGCGAGCCTTTTGTCGGTCAGGCCGGACGGTTGCTCGACCGCATGCTGGCGGCTCTCGGCCTCAAACGCGGCGAAGATGTTTACATCGCCAACGCCGTCAAATGCCGCCCGCCGCACAACCGTACGCCTGAGGGTGCGGAAATCGCTGCCTGCGCGGCGTTTCTCGACCGCCAGATTGCACTCGTCCGCCCCCGGTTGTTGATTGCGCTTGGCCGTCCGGCGGCGCAGGCGCTGCTTGGGCGCGAGATCAGCATTACAGCCGCACGTGGAAAACGCTTCGCGCGTGACGGCGTGTCCGTGACCGTCACCTACCACCCGGCCTATCTGCTGCGCAACCCGTTGGACAAGGGCAAGGCATGGGAAGATCTTTGCTTTGCGCGGCGCATCGTGGCGGAAGGGGCGTAGGGGCTGGCTTGGGTGTTAGCGTATGTTGTCGAGCTGCGCCAGGACATTGCCGCGCTTTTGGTTGAGGCTATGCCATTGCCGAATCAGGATCATCACAAGCGCCACCATAACGCCAAAAGCAAAGACAATGACATTGATGTTCAGGCTCAGGTAGAGCAGCCCGGCATAGCAGGCGTTCATCAACAGGATCGACAGGTTTTCGTTGAAATTCTGTACCGCGATTGAATGTCCAGCTCCCATCAGTATGTGGCCGCGGTGCTGGAGCAGGGCGTTCATTGGGACGACGAAGAAACCGCCACACCCGCCGACGATAATCAGCGTGATGATCGCCACGTAGAGGTTGGTGACGAACGGCATGCAGAAAAGAACCAGGCCCATGAAGATGCCGACCGGGATGACCGACACCGCGTTGCGCAAACTGACCCGTGCCGCCAGAACTGCGCCAATGGCCACCCCAATGGCCACTACGCCGGTCATGAGCGTTTGTCGCCATAAATCTACCAGGTTGAGATTGTGTTCGGCCCATTTGAGGACGAGCACTTGCAGGGTTCCTGCCACGCCCCAGGTCAGCGTCGTGGCTGCGAGCGAAATCTGGCCGAGTTTGTCACGCCACAGGAGCTTGAGGCAGTGCGAAAAATCGTGCAGCAGGTAGAAAGGGTTGCTGCGCAGGGGCTTGTGGTCGACGCCGGTATCGGGGATGAACAGATTGAAAATGGCGGCGAGCACGTAAATCGCGCCGACGATGGCGATGCCCGTATGCGCGCCGCCGCCGAACAGGAGGTGTTCGAAATTGCCAAGCCAACTTACGATTTTATTGCTGGTGAGTGCCCCTCCGATGATCGTCCCCAGAATGATTGCTCCGACGGTCAGCCCCTCGATCCAGGTATTGGCCACCACCAGTTTGCGATGGGGCAGGTATTCGGTCAGGATGCCGTACTTGGCCGGGGAATAGGTCGCAGCGCCAAACCCGATGATGGCGTAAGCAATCACTGGATGGACGCCGACGAAGAGCAGTATGCAGCCCCCGATTTTGATCATATTGCTGATGAACATGACCCGCCGCTTCGTCATCGAATCGGCGAATGCCCCCACGAATGCCGCCAGGGCAACGTAGAAGGCGGAGAAAGAAAATTTCAGGAGCGGTTCAAATTGATCGGCTGCCTCGGCGCTCCGGAGGATACCGATAGCAATGATGAGTATTGCACTGTCGGCGAGCGCGGAAAAAAACTGCGCCGCCATAATGATATAAAAACCGAGAGGCATAGATCACAATCGATTTATTGTTTATAAACGTGTCTTATATCATGAAAGCCCCCACGCTCCGTGAAAGAAATACCTCTTGATATCGGAAACAGGCATGGCTGTGGTCTAATTGCATCCATTGCGTTATCGAATGGACGTTATGTCGAAAACCGCCTACATCTGTGCCGGTTGCGGTGCTCAACTGCCGCGCTGGCAGGGGCAATGCCCGCAGTGCCGGGAATGGAACACCCTGATTGAAACCGTCATCGAACGCGGTGCACAATCCCGGCGGTCAACCGCAAATGGAAGCGCGGTAAAAATGCAAAAGTTGCCCGCGCTCGAAGCGCGTGAAGAGCCGCGCATCCCCAGCGGCATCGATGAATTCGACCGCGTCCTGGGCGGCGGGCTCGTGCCCGGTGGGGTGGTGCTGATCGGCGGCGACCCTGGCATCGGTAAGTCGACCTTGCTCCTGCAAGCCCTCTGCGGGCTGGCGAACGACTATCCCGCAGTTTACGTGAGCGGAGAGGAGTCCGGCGAACAGGTGGCCCTGCGCGCCCGTCGCCTGCAATTGGTTCCTGGAGGCTTGCAACTGCTTACCGAAACTAACCTGAAGCGCATCATCGAAAGCATTTCCGAAGCTGCGCCCAGGATCGCGGTCATCGATTCGATTCAGACCCTGCATTCGGAAAACCTGCAATCGGCTCCCGGCTCCGTCGGGCAGGTGCGCGAATGTGCGGCGCAACTCACGCGTCATGCCAAACAGAGCGGAACCACACTTATCCTCGTCGGCCATGTCACCAAGGATGGCGCGCTCGCCGGACCCCGTGTGCTCGAACACATCGTCGATACTGTGCTCTATTTCGAGGGCGACGCCCATTCCAGCTTCCGCCTGGTTCGTGCGTTCAAGAACCGTTTTGGCGCGGTCAATGAACTGGGCGTCTTCGCCATGACAGAACGGGGGCTGAAAGGCGTCTCCAACCCCTCCGCGCTTTTCCTCTCCCGGCACGATGCCGAAGTCTCCGGCAGTTGCGTACTCGTCACCCAGGAAGGCACCCGCCCGTTGCTCGTCGAAATCCAGGCACTCGTCGACAATGCCCAAAATCCCAACCCCCGCCGGCTTTCCGTGGGGCTGGAGCCGACGCGGCTGGCGATGCTGCTCGCGGTCATGCACCGCCACGCCGGCATCGTCTGTTTCGATCAGGATGTCTTCATCAATGCCGTTGGCGGCGTCAAGATCGTCGAGCCTGCTGCGGATCTTGCGATTTTGCTGGCTGTGTCCTCTTCGCTGCGCGACCGGCCATTGCCGCAGGGGCTTGCCGTCTTTGGGGAGGTGGGGCTTGCTGGCGAAATCCGTCCCGCGCCACGCGGGCAGGAGCGGCTCAAGGAAGCCGCCAAACTCGGTTTCAAGACTGCCATCGTCCCGCGCGCGAACCTGCCGCGCCAGCCTGTCAAAGGCATTGACGTCCACGGCGTCGACCGCATCGAACAGGCGCTGGAGGCTGCCCGCGAGATTGGATAAAGGGGTGGGCAGGGGGCGCGCGGGTTGCCGCTCACACCTTCCCAGCGGCCTTGCCAAGCTCAAACGCTTTCGCGTTCAGTTCCCCCAGTGCCGGGTTTTTTGCGGCAAAGCGTGCCACGATGCATTCCTTCAGCGTTGTGGCAGGGAAGGGCAGGTTGTCGGAAATCGCTCCAAGCATGATCGTGTTGACCAGCCGTAAGTCCCCCAATTCGCGCGCGATTTCCCCCGCGTCGAAATCGTGTACCTCCAGCTCAC
The DNA here is from genome assembly GCA_009779355.1 of Betaproteobacteria bacterium. Taxonomy (GTDB): domain Bacteria; phylum Pseudomonadota; class Gammaproteobacteria; order Burkholderiales; family Rhodocyclaceae; genus WRNU01. The sequence continues at coordinate 9,450 of WREK01000085.1, forward strand.
GTCCGCGCACTGCGGCCACAGGGTCGTTTGGATATGGAAAAAGCCCGAGTGAGACGATGGGCGGTTCGAGTTTGAGCCGGTTGATCATTGCCACTCCGCCGCGTGTGCCGTTTTTCGGGCGCAGGTAATGGCTCCAGCGCATCGCCTCGGCGGCTTCAAACCCGACGAGGATGTCCGCTTCGCCGGGTGGGATTTCCGGAGACAGCACCTTGGCGCCGAAACGCACATGCGAGGACACCACCCCGCCACGCTGACTCATCCCCGCGACTTCGGTTTTTTTGACCTCGAATCCTTGCGAAATTGCCGCTTCCGAGAGGATTTCCGAAGCAGTCATTACGCCTTGCCCGCCGACGCCGACGACGAGGATATTGGTGGTTTGGATCTGGTTCATGGTAGTTTCGGTGTGAAATGGTGTGTGTGGAAGTGTCTGGAAAATTCTGAAAATTCATAAGGAAACGCTGAACAATTCCTGAGCGTTCTGGCATCGCAGGTGCGGGTTTCAAACCCGCCCAAAACATAGCCTGACACATGGTCTGCAAGCCGACGAACGGACATGGACGTGTTTGAAAC
>WREK01000086.1 GCA_009779355.1 Betaproteobacteria bacterium
AGAGTCCACAAAACGGGTCAAAATAAGTCCGAAAAGCAGCTTTACAAGGTAGTTTTCGGTCATTTTTGGCCTTGTAGACATGGGTTTCTCCAGTGCTTCAGACTTTTTGAGCATCCTGTTAGGGTTTTTGGCAAAACTTGGCAAGCGCGCAATGCCATGCGGGGTGGCGTCTGGCAAAGGCGCTGGCACGGGCGAAAAGCGCTTCCATGTAAATAGTGGCGTTACACGCAACGCCCCTACTCTGAAAACCCGCCTTCAACAGGTCACAACAGCGGCACAATCAGCAGCGCGACGATGTTGATGATTTTGATCAGGGGGTTGACCGCCGGGCCTGCCGTGTCCTTGTACGGGTCGCCGACGGTATCGCCGGTCACGGCCGCTTTGTGCGCTTCAGACCCCTTGCCGCCGAAGTTGCCGTCCTCGATGTATTTCTTGGCGTTATCCCATGCACCACCGCCGGTGGTCATCGAAATCGCCACGAAAATCCCGGTGACAATAGTTCCCATCAGCAGGCCGCCGAGGGCTTTCGGGCCAAGCAACAGGCCAACGGCCACTGGAACCAGAACCGGCAGCAGCGACGGCACAATCATTTCCTTGATCGCAGCCTTGGTCAGCATATCGACCGCCTTGCCGTATTCAGGCTTGGCCTTGCCTTCCATGATGCCGACGATTTCCTTGAACTGGCGGCGCACTTCGAGCACTACGGAACTGGCGGCGCGGCCAACCGCTTCCATCGCCATCGCCCCGAAGAGATAGGGGATCAGGCCGCCGATGAAGAGACCAATGATGACGGTGTGGTCGGAAAGGTCGAACTTGATGATTTCGCCCATTTTTGATTCGAGCGCATGCGTGTAATCGGCAAAGAGCACCAGTGCCGCCAACCCCGCCGAACCGATTGCGTAGCCTTTGGTCACTGCCTTTGTCGTGTTGCCGACGGCGTCGAGCGGGTCGGTGACGGCGCGTACCGAATCCGGCAATTCGCTCATTTCGGCGATGCCCCCCGCGTTATCTGTGATCGGGCCATAGGCATCGAGCGCGACGATGATGCCGGTCATCGACAGCATGGAGGTAGCTGCAATGGCAATACCGAACAATCCGGCCAGGGCGTAGGCGGCATAAATCGACGCGCACACCGCCAGCACCGGCCAGGCAGTCGATTTCATCGAGACCCCAAGCCCGGCGATGATGTTGGTGCCGTGGCCGGTGGTCGATGCCTGCGCGACATGCTTGACTGGCGCAAAATTGGTGCCGGTATAGTACTCGGTAATCCAGACCAGAACGCCGGTCAACACCAGGCCAATTACGGCAGAACCGAAAATCGCGTTGGGGCCGACGTGACGACCCACGTCGGACAACATTACGCCGTCGCCGAGCATCCAGTGCGTCACCGGATAAAAGCCGATCAGCGCCAATACGCCGGCAACCGCGAGGCCGCGGTAGAGCGCGGACATGATCTTGCCGCCCTCGGAGGTTTTGACAAAAAAGGTGCCGATGATCGAAGCCACGATTGAAATCGCGCCCAGCACCAGCGGATAGACGATGAGGCTGTCGGATGCGCCAGAGACGCCCTTGAGCATCAGCGCACCGAGCACCATCGTTGCAACCACCGTTACCGCGTAAGTTTCGAACAAATCCGCAGCCATACCGGCACAGTCGCCGACGTTGTCGCCAACATTGTCGGCAATTACCGCCGGGTTGCGCGGGTCGTCTTCGGGAATTCCGGCTTCGACCTTGCCTACCAGGTCGGCACCGACATCAGCGCCCTTGGTGAAAATGCCGCCGCCCAACCGCGCAAAGATCGAAATCAGCGAACCGCCAAAAGCCAGCCCGACCAGGGGATGCACGATTTCATGCAGGGCAGCGTCGCCGCCCATTGCCTTGAGAACGGCATAATAGCCAGCAACACCGAGCAGGCCCAGGCCGACAACCAGCATCCCGGTAATCGCGCCGCCCTTGAAAGCAACATCGAGCGCCGCAGCGATGCCGTTACGCGCCGCCTCGGCAGTGCGCACGTTCGCACGCACCGATACGTTCATCCCGACGAAACCAGCCAATCCCGACAGCACCGCGCCAATCAGGAACCCCAACGCCGTCGGCCAGCCGAGGAAAACGCCGACGATGAAAAACAACACAACCCCGACGATGCCGATCGTCATGTATTGGCGGTTGAGATACGCCTGGGCTCCGGCCTGGATGGCAGCAGCGATTTCAAGCATCCGTTCGTTGCCGGAGGGTTTGGCGAGGATCGTTTTGGTAGCAAAGACGCCGTAAAGAATGGCGACGACGGCGCACGTCAGCGCCAGAATAAGTTCAGATGACATAGTGATTTCCAGGAAAAACCCATTCCGGGCGTAAGGAGCATGTTCCGGCTACGGCGATACCGCAGTGAAACCGTTCAAAGCTACGAGCGCCCACTCATCGTACAAAACTTCCCCGGCTAGACGCATCCGACCAGGAAAAAAACCGCGATATTTTCCAGTGCTTTGGCGCAAATGTCGAGTGCTCAGGTTATTTATCTGTTGCGGTGCACAAAATACGACATCTTCCACGGCAAACGCATCGATTGTCAGCCTGTATTTTTCGTACTAAAATTCTAGCTACAGTCTAGCCATAAACAGGGAACGCTATGCATGAAGTCGCACTATTCGAGGCCAAAAACAAGTTGAGCGGGTTGCTCGACCAGGTTGCCATCGGCGAAGAGTTCATCATTACCCGCCATGGCAAACCTGTTGCGCGCCTCATACCTGTCAAGCCCGCCTTTGACCGTGCCAAGGCCAAACAGGCTGCCAAGGCGCTTCTGGAAGCCAGCCAGGGCCTGAGCCTGGGGGGAATATCCATCAAGGAACTGATCAACGAGGAACGTCCATGACCTTTGTTATCGACAGTTCCGTGGCTTTGACCTGGTGTTTCGTAGAGGAACGGTCAGCCGAGACAGCGGCATTGCTTGACCGGGTCACGGATTCCGGAGCCACTGCGCCATCACTTTGGCCCTTGGAGATCCTGAACGCGCTTCTGGTGGCCGAAAGGCGGAAACGTGTTGATTTTGCCAAGCGTCACGAATTGATCGATGCGCTTCAATCCCTGCCGGTCACCCTCGACACAGAAACCGCCGCGCAGGCTTGGATAACGACCAACCGGCTCGCAGAGAGGCATTGCCTCACAGTTTATGACGCGGCTTATCTCGAATTGGCACAGCGCCTCGACTTGCCGTTGGCTACGCTCGATGCCGATTTGCGTAAAGCGGCGAACGCCCTGGGCGTACCGCTTTTGGGTGCGCCAGAAGATACTGCATGATTCGCCGAGACGGGTTTTCGCCGATTATTGAAGATAGCCAGGTTGTCTATTCATGCGGCGCATCAAATCCGGCCTCTTCCACCGTCAGACGCATCACCGCTTCGTTGACAGCGGCAGGGTCGTACTGCACGACGGCACATGCCTGTTCCAACGAGACTTCCACCCCGGTTACGCCCGGCAAGGCTTTGAGCGCCTTGGCCACGTTGCTGGCACATCCGCTGCAACTCATGCCTTCTATCTTGATGGTGACTTCACTCATGTTTTCTCCTTGAACACAAAACCGGACACACCGAAACATAGTATCGGTAAATGTCAACAAAACCCGAAGAATAGGAACACGTTATCGGGTACATGCACCGGATAGCGAAATTACCCTTTCATGCCAGTGTGGGTTGCGAATAGTGATGATTCCTGACAGGTCGAAACTAGGGGTAACGAAGTGGGACGCTTGGCAATCAGCGGTCGATATCAAGATCCCGATAGAACGCCAGAACTACCGGATTGGTTCGCACGTCGCACATTGCGATTGGCCTGACCAGTTTGATGCCGTCCAGCATACGCGAGCGCGAAAGGGCTACGTAGGTTTGCCCCTCGGCGAATGCGCCGGTTCCGAGATCCAGGGTCAGATTGTCCAGAGTCAGTCCCTGCGATTTGTGAATGGTAATCGCCCACCCCAAGGCAAGCGGAAACTGCTCGAACTCTCCAACGATCTCGGCTTCCACCCGGCGGGTCTGGTAGTCGTAGGCATACTTGTATTTGTGCCAAGTCTCACGCCCAACGGCAAGCACATTGTCTGATCGGTCTTTTCGAACATGAATCAGATCATCATCGAGTTTCACTACTGTGCCGATGTCACCGTTGATCCAGTGCGGTTTACGGTTCTTCAGAAAGATCACCTTGGCTCCTTCCTTGAGTTCAAGGCGATCCGAGACTGGCAACTTCCAACGGTTGACAGCAACGCTTCCTCTGATTTTCGCCTCGTAGAGCCTTGCCGACCCATGCAACTTGTTCAACTCGCGCATGTTGATGGTTCGTGCGGCCTGATTAGTCGGCACCAGATACACGCCGCCTGGCGAGTCAGTGGGCTTATCCCGATAACAGCGCCTATTGAATAGCGCCACTGCGTCACGGCAGCCATCATTCAGGCGGACATGGTTCAGCGCGTCGATAAAAACCTCGTCAGCCTGGCGGCGAACCTGGGTCAAGACGACGGGAACTATCCGTTCTTCCTTGAAGATATCAGCGGAAAAGAAATAGGGTGTCTCGTAACGATGGCTAAAGTACACTGACTCTTCCGGTGCGCTGACAACAGGAGGCAACTGAAGCAGGTCGCCCACGAAGATTACGGGAACGCCCCCGAATGGCTGCTCGTTCCCGCGTGCGCTACGTAAAATGTTACTCATCACATCGACCATATTGGGCAGCACCATCGAGACTTCGTCTACGATCAGACAACGGATATTCTCCAGCACCAGGCGAACCTTGGCAGTCGTAGGATGTTTTTCCGCAGGATCAATCAATCGGGGCGGTAAACCAAAGAAGGAATGGATGGTATCGCCCTGGATGTTAGCCGCAGCAACGGCTGTTGGGGCAATTACAGCGCACGAGTTCAACTGGCTGCGCAGCCATAGGATCAGCGTAGATTTTCCAGTACCTGCTTTGCCTGTCACGAAAATTGCAGGGCAACCAGCCTTCACGGCTTCAAGGACGAACTGGTACTCTGGCAGTACCTCTACCCCGGCCAGTGCATCCGCTTCCGAGGTAAATTTGTCTCGTCTGCCTGGGCGTACTTGCGGAGGAACATGAAGAGGGCGCGAGATGTCCCTTGGTCGGACAGACTTTCCACCTTCTCCCAAGAAGGTATCGGCTAACTTAGTGATGGTGTCCCAGATGTTCATGCCAACGATTCCGTACCCTTAGCCATACAGTATGCTCAGCACAAGCACGGCCAGAAGCAGCCACATCCACCAGGAGATCAAAGCCTCATCATTATTCTTGGCTACGCCACGGGCTTCGGCAGGGTTGGCTTTGTCCGTGGACGAAGCGTGGGACGTTGAAACCGTCCATCGCTCTCCCATCCGTTGCAAGCCAGGCAACCGACCGTTTTGGTGCATCCATTTATTAACCCGGCAACCTTTATTTTCACATTTAATCCATTAAAAATCAACGAATTACATCAAATATTCATCGTCTATTTGATTGCCGGTTTAATAAGGTTAGATTGAGTACTCGCATTTCCCTGTTCCGCCGCCATGCGATACCTCTTTACGGCCTCGGCATCATTCTGGGCAATGCTAATTCGTCCATCGCGCTCCTACCCTGCGCTCTACCTCCTGATTGATCTCACGGCAGCGCACATCCAACTGCAAGAAGTCACTCTCGTCCGGGAAGATGCGGATGATAATGCCTTGACTGGGCGGGTAGAAGCAGACGAAATCCAGCCACTGCCGCCGACAGACCCACAACTGACCCTGTACTTGCCAGCGGTAGCGCGAAGGCATCCGGCACGAATTCATGACTTCGCGAAATCCCTTGATCTGCGGACACTTGATTTCGATCAGGCCATCATCGGCGACCAAGCCATCAGGTGAAACACCGACAAAATTGTGCTCCGGATGCACTACGAAAGCGATCTGCTCGACATGACAAGCGCGGGATCGCTCATACCACTGTCGGGCGTCGCCTTCGTAATCCGACCCCCATTGCATCGCCTCGCTTTTGTATCCATCATCGAAATTGCATCCAGTTTGGCGCTCCTCGACAAGTTCATCAATCAGCTTGCGGTAACCTTTCGAGTCCCTGGAAGACATGGCTCGCGCAAAGCGGGTGCCGGTAATCCTGCCGGCGCGTGCCAGACACCAATCTTCAAAACGCTGCTCCATTCCCACCCCTCTTGTTTCGGCGATACGCTTGAGCACATCAGCGACAACTTTTCATGACATCTCCCGGTAGATGTGTAGCGCGACATTCCCTGGTTCCCACCGATTCGTTCCATGCAGCCTTATCATAACCTAACCTCCAGACTCCGCACTCATCGCATACACCTGATCCGGCCAGGTGTCAGCCGAGACGCCACTCAATGCCGTTGCTATCTTTTCGACGAGCCTCCGGTCGACACCCTGCAATACCTTCCCGTCGTCCGCATCGAAAATTTCACGGAGGTGCTCCAAGATGCGCTTCAATCCGTGCTGCACACTGCTGGTTGACCAGAATTCGTGCATGACATGAGAAATTACAAACAAAAAGGCAGCAACCCATTCATGTTCTGCATGTGCCACACCATCCTGTGCCGCAACCGCCAGTTCAAGCCAGTAAACCACACACGGATCGACACTGAAGCCGCGTAGCTCCGCGTAGCTTGCGGGTTGCTGCGTTAACGGGGCTGCGCGCAACTTTTTAGCCAAGGCCGATGGCGTGAGGGGATAGACAAAGTCCGTATCGTCTGGCCCCCGCCGCCGCAGAAATGCCGGAATATCATTGCCACCGAAACCTCCTGCGCTTGGGGACGGAGCGGCAGGGGCACAATTCCTCCTCTGTTTCCGACACGTACTCCTCGGTTTCCGACACGTCATTGTTGCGGGGAGAGCCATGTCATCAGTACCCATGTTGTGGAGTATGGCGTGATGCCGTACCGAACCCATTCCGCCCCATCCCGCAGGAACCATCTGCGCCACCTTATGCAATTCAGGCATATCTGCCGCCTGTTCGGCACGCTGGTACACCAGAAGGTAATTGGTTTGATCCGTCACAAGCTGGTAGGCAACCGACAGGCGCGTCGCCTCGGCGAGTTCTGCGCCCTGCCGACAGGATGCGACACGGGCATGTGCAGCCATTCTGGACAATGTGGCGGACGGTTCGGCCGCAGATCCGATTTCGGCGCTGGCGATTAGCTCCGGCGCTTCCTGACCGGGGCGCATCCCAAGCAGTTGCGCTTTCCCGACGGGAAGCTGGCGAAACAGCGCGTAAACGCTTACGGTATCGCCATCGAATACCGACTGCGGAACCGCCGTGCTCCATTCGGGCTGCTTCTCCTCCGGCCAGATGATGCTCAGACAATCGAGCCTTGGAGAACGAAGACGCGCAAACATGCGCAGTACCGCAGACCCCACAGCTTCACCCGGCACAACGAAATCACACGCCCCACCCGTGGCCTCAGCCAAGCGGCGCAAGTGGCCCTCTGCAGGGCTACTGCCGATGCCCGCCACAAAGACTCGATGTCCAGATGCTTTAGCACTTTCAATCGTTTGGTCAATGGCGCTGATTTCGCCGTCCGTCACAAGCAGCACATCACAGGATGGCCCCGAAGGCAGCGCAAAGGTGGACTTCATCGCTGACTCCATCTCCGTGCCGCCAAGATTGGCCTGAAGGTCGCCAATCCATCGCTGCGCCGCCGCCCTGGTAGCATCCGTCGCCACCCACAAGGCGCGGGAACGATGCTCGACTGTGCTGCCAAAACGTGATAACGAGAAGCGATCCCCCTTGTTCAACTGCAACACGATAGCCTGCAATGCACGCCTGGCAGCGTCGATGCTGTCCCCAGACATCGAGCCTGAGCAGTCAACCAGCAGCTTGACCGAAATCGCAGTGGATTCGAGCAGGGGAACGCGCGGACAGAAGCTCGACAACGCAACGTAGCTGGATTCGACACTATCCAGAGCCACCACGGCCACCGACTCGTGCAGCAGTTCGTCGATTATCAGCACAAAATCGCGGTCAAGCGCGCCTTGGCGAGCCAGCGATACCGTTACACCGACTCCATCCGTAGTTCGAACAGCAATGGGATGGGTTGGCGAGGCTACACGCGCCCTGCCAAGATTGCCGTGCAGACGCAGTTCGATTTCAAACGGATACTCGGCTGCCAGACTGTATTCAGGTACTTGATGCGGCTGCAAGCCGCCGTCCTGCACCGGGTCGCCGTAGCGCGGTGCAATCACCGTCGGAATCAGCAAGCGCAAACCATGTTGCTCAAACTGCAAAGTCTGTGCGTAACGCAATGTGATGACGCACGACTCTTTGGCAGCAAGGTTGCCCAGGTTCAGGCTGTAGCTTAAATCGTGATTTTTCTCCAGCATGATAGCGGTATCGCCTTCAGACAGCGTTTCCTCGTACCGCGCCTCTGCCTGTTTCTTCTCGACGACAACGCCGTTCAGATGGCGACTGCCCAACTGAACGCTGACATCCAGCAATACAGCCCCCCAAGGCAACGGGAAGCTGTAGACGATTTCAACATTCTTGTTGGTCGGATTGAGGAAACGCTGTTCGATGCTCATTTCGAGCAGAACGCCGCGCAAATCGCCACTGAACTTGACACCTTTGAGCATCAATTCATCGCCGTCCCGAGTCGACAGGCTCGCATAGTCCATGAGGTTCATTTTTTTCCTTCCGTTTTTGGTTCCTGCTGCAACACCGCAGCAGGGTTGATTTGGGCGTAAGCATCCATGACGCCTTTGATGAAGCGGCGCACCTGCTCGGGCGATAAACCGACCCGCCCCGGCTCGATCACAACCTCGACACCATCGGCAACAGTCAGGTGGCTGCATACTTCTACCGAACCTGCAACACGCGGTCGTGGCGGTATCGGTGCCAAGTCGCCATGCAGCAGTTCTCGGATGCGTTCCAGCGACACCCCCGCCGCTGTCCATTTTTTTATCAGCAGCAGTTGTTCGAGATGACGGGCGCCGTAGCGTGCCGCACGGGTCTCGCCCTCGGGCCTATTTACCAGCCCAGCCTGGATGTAGTAGCGAACGGTACGCAATGGAAGATCCGCCAGCACGCACAGGTCGGTGAGCGGGTAGTTTGTCGTGAGGGGGGACAGGTTTTCTTTCATACATTTAATTAAAACACTGTTAGTGTTTTAATGCAAGCGCAATGAATTGCTTCGAAGAAAAAAAACACATCATTGGGTACGGACATCGAATGCCGAGATTACCGTTTCACACCAGTGTGAGCCGCACCCTTCCGATACGGTCGCCAACGTTTCAGCAACAGGGAATTACTGAGGACGGAAACGGAACTCAGCGCCATTGCCGCACCCGCAACGACGGGGTTCAGCAGGCCGAAGGCGGCCAATGGGATGCCGAGCACGTTGTAGACAAAGGCAAAGAAGAGATTTTGCCGAATTTTGGACAGCGTGGCCTGCGATAAGTGGACGGCGTCGGCCACACCATGCAGGCTGCCGCGCACGAGCGTGATGTCGGCCGCTTCGACGGCGACATCCGCGCCCACGCCGATGGCAAAGGACACGTCCGCGCAAGCCAGCGCCGGGGCATCGTTGATGCCATCCCCGGCCATGCCGACACAGCCGTTGCGGACTTCCTTCTTCAGTTCGGCAATGACGTCAGCCTTGCCCGCAGGCAACACGCCCGCGCGCCAGTCGTCGATACCGGCCTTTGATGCAATGGCAGCGGCAGTGCGAGGATTGTCGCCCGTCAACATGACGGCCCGCACACCTGCCTGCCGGAGCCTTTCCAGCGCAGCAGGGGTGTCTTCCCGCAAACGGTCGGCCACGGCAATCAGGCCCGCATAGGCACCGTCAACGGCTACCGCAGCTAGAGTCTTGCCCTGCAGAGCGGCAGCTTCTTCCTGGGGAAGTTCGATACCGTTCGCGGCGAGAAAATCCGGCGTGCCGACAAGCACCGCCCTGCCCCCGATACGGCCTTCGATGCCCTGCCCCTCCACGGCACGCACATCACTGAC
>WREK01000087.1 GCA_009779355.1 Betaproteobacteria bacterium
GAACTGAACGAAGACGAGCGTGCGCGGCTGCTTGCCGATTCACGGGAAAAGTTGCGCAGGGATATATCGTCCATCAAGAGGTCGGCTGAAAAAGAAGCCCGGGCGGTAGGCTGGGAGAAAGGCTTGGCAGAGGGCCGGGAAAGGGGCTTGGCAGAGGGTCGGGAAGAGGGTCGGGAAGAGGGTCGGGAAGAGGGTCGGGAAGAGGGTCGGGAAGAGGGTCGGGAAGAAGAGCGCCTCGCAATAGCCCGCAACGCGATACAGCAAAATTTGCCAGTCGAGGTCATCATGGCTTTAACCGGCTTGCCCCGCGAAACCATCCAGACCTTGTCTCGTTAACTTCCTTCGGTTGGCGCAAGGCGGGGGGCGAAAAATTTTTCGCCCCCCGTTTATATGTTTCATTGCCCCCGGTTGTTGTACTCGTTCACCAGCTTGGCCTGCACATCACCCGCGACAGGTTCGTAGCCGCCTGCCGTCGTGGCGAATTCGCTTTCGCCCGAGCAAAGCGACTTCAGCCGCGCTTCAAAGCCATCCATGTCGGCCATCGGCACGGAGGCAGTGATCAGCGTCCAGCCAGGAAGGGGGCTGTCGGTGCCGGTAACGCGCCCACGGCGACCAGAGAGTTCAGCACTGACGTTGCCAAAGTAGTCGTCTGCCACCCGAACCTGGACTTCGATGATAGGTTCGAGGATTTGGGGCCGTGCCGCCAGCACGGCGTCGACCAGGGCGTGGCGTCCGGCGGTGACGAAGGAGATTTCGTTGGAGTCGACGGGGTGATGTTTGCCGTCGGTAATGACCACGCGCAGGTCGTGGATGGGATAACCGGCCAGTGCGCCTTCGACTATGGCCTGACGCACGCCTTTTTCAACCGCAGGCATGAATTGCGCAGGGATGGTTCCGCCCTTGACTTCGTCGCCGAATTGCAGACCTTCGCCACGCGGCAGGGGTTCGACGCGCAGGGCAACTTCGCCAAACTGGCCTGCACCCCCGCTTTGTTTTTTGTGGCGATAGCGCGCTTCAGCGATGGAGGTGATGGTTTCGCGGTAGGCAATGGCCGGCGGCGCAGTGTCGAGTTCCAGGTTCCAGCGCGAGGAAAGCTCGCCAAGGACGATTTTCAGGTGCTGTTCGCCAAGGCCGCGCACGACAGTACGGCGGCTGCGCGTGTCGTAGTCGATTTCCAGGCAGGGGTCTTCGTCGGCCAGACGGGAAAGGGCTTCGCCCAGTCGCTGCTCGTCGGCAGTCTTGCGGGGGATGAGCGCCAAACCATAGACGGGCTGTGGATAGGCGGGCGGAACCAGATGGTAGTAGTCCTCATCGTGGGAGTCATGCAGCACGGCATCGTGGTGCAGTTCGTCGATTCGGGAAACGGCGCAGAGATCCCCCGGTACGGCGAGCTTTGTCTCTGAGGTGGTTTGCCCTTGCAGGCGCAAAAGGTGGGCTACTTTGAAAGGTTTGCGCCCGTCGCCGACGAAAAGCGAATCGCCTGGGGAGACCGTGCCCTGGTGTATGCGGAACAGGGCGATTTTGCCCCGATAAGGGTCGTTGCTGATCTGGAAGACGTGGGCAACTGTATGGCGGTTTGGATCGGGCAGGACTTCTACCATTTCCGAGCCTTTGAGGAATGATGCCGGGTTGGCCTCGGTGGGGTCAGGCATGAGCTTGCCGAGGATGTCGAGCAGTTCGCGTATGCCTGCGCCGGTCTGGGCGGAAACGAAGCAGACGGGAATCAGGTGTGCGTCGCGCAGGGCAGCTTCAAATGGGGCGTGGAGTTGGTCGGGGTCAAGCGCCTCTCCCTGTTCGAGGTAGCGCGCCATGAGGTCTTCGTCAAGTTCGATCACCTGGTCAATGATGGCTTCGTGTGCGGCATCCACGCTGGAGAAGGCGGTATCGGCATCTGTCTTGGGGGCGAAAAAGCAGTCGGCCACGGCGCTGCCGTCCGGCGTGGGCAGGTTGAGCGGCAAACATTCGCGGCCAAAGGAAGAGGTGATGGCTTCCATCAGAGCGTCGAAGTTGCCACCAGCGTCGATCTTGGTGATGATAATCATGCGGCATTTGCCCTGTGCTGCCGTCATCATTCGGCGTACGTTGTTTTCGAGTCCGGCAGCGGCGTTGATGACGATGGCTGCGGTTTCTACCGCAGATAGCGTGGACAGCGCCCGTCCGGCCAAATCGGATAGTCCCGGTGTGTCAAGCAGGTTGATCCAGCGGCCTGCCCATTTCAGGTGCGAAAGCGAGGACGTGAACGACTGTCCGGCGGGGGCGCCGTTACTGCCATCGTTGATCCCGGCAGCGGCAAGCAGCGCTCGGATCAGAGTTGTTTTGCCGCTGCCGGTCTGTCCAAGGAGGCACAGGTTGCGGATGTCGTGGACTGAACTGGGTGTCATAGTGCGTTCTCCCTCAGGATATTGTTGATGATGAAGCTACGATGAGGCCGATGGTGGAACCAGATACGAAATAAAGGAAGTTTCTGCTATTCGGGCGGTTATGGCAATTACACTACACGTTTTCGCATTATTGGGGCGGGCAGTTTCATGAGCAGAAAAACGGAAAAGAAAACCCCTGTAGCGATCCTCCGTGCTGATTATCGCCCATTGGCCTGGACGGTCGAACGAGTCGCGTTGCATTTTCGTCTCGATCCAGTGGCGACCGTCGTGACCAATCGCATGGTATGCGTGCGCAATCCAGGGGCAGGGGATGGGCCTTTGTGTTTGTGGGGGGAGGAACTCGAACGCCTCTCGATGAAGGTCGACGGGCAAATGGCGATCCCACGTGAGGTCAACGGTAGCGGCTCGCTGGAACTCGACCTTGGTTCGGCCTCGGACAACACCAGGGTGACGGTGGAGGTTGTTACCCGGATCAGGCCAAGGGTCAATACCACGCTCTCTGGGTTATACCTGTCCAACGGCGGATTTTTCACCCAATGCGAAGCCGAAGGTTTTCGCCGGATCACTTATTTCCCGGATCGTCCCGATGTGATGGCGCGTTATACCGTGACCATTGAGGCCGAGCGCGAACGCTACCCAGTACTCCTGTCCAACGGCAATCTGGTTGAAGCCGGCGATTTGCCTGATGGCTGGCACTTCGCACGATGGGAAGACCCGTTCCCGAAGCCGTCCTACCTTTTTGCGCTGGTGGCGGCGAAGCTGTCCGCGCTGGAGTACACGGAAAAAACCGCTTCCGGGCGGCAGGTGCTGCTCCAGGTATGGGTGGATGAAAACGATCTCGGCTGTACCGGACACGCGATGGAGTCGCTCATCAACGCCATGCGTTGGGACGAAGAATGCTTCGGGCTGGAACTCGACCTTGACCGCTTCATGATCGTCGCTGTGTCCGATTTCAACATGGGGGCGATGGAAAACAAGGGGTTGAATATCTTCAACGCGCAATACGTGCTCGCCCAGCCTGGGACGGCCTCTGATGCCGATTATGCAGGCGTGGAGAGCACGGTGGCCCACGAATACTTCCACAATTGGACGGGTAACCGCGTGACCTGCCGCGACTGGTTCCAACTTACCCTTAAAGAAGGACTCACGGTTTTCCGCGACCAGGAATTTTCCGCCGATATGTTTGCCCGTGCAGCGGGAGAAAAGGGCGCTGCTTCGGCCAGGGCTGTCAAACGCATCAAAGATGTCGAAAGGCTGCGCGCGACACAGTTCTCAGAAGACAACGGCCCGATGGCGCACCCGATCCGGCCCGACAGCTATCGGGAGATCGACAATTTTTATACTGCCACGGTGTACGTGAAAGGGGCTGAAGTCGTCCGTATGCTCAAAACCTTGCTTGGGACGGAGGGTTTTCGCGCGGGGATGAGTCTCTATTTCCGCCGTCACGACGGGCAGGCCGTGACCTGCGACGATTTCGTCGCCGCCATGAGTGATGCCAATGAAACAGATCTGACCGCTTTCATGCGTTGGTACGCACGGGATGGTACGCCCCGGTTGAAAGTGCAGGGCCGGTGGGATGCCGCCAATGCCAGCTACGCCCTTACGCTCTCGCAGCATATCCCGTTCCCGAAGCGAAAATCGCTGCCGCTGGTCATCCCGGTGGCGGTGGGGCTGATTGCCCCCGATGGCAGCGATTTGCCGCTACGCCTTGAAGAAGAGAGTGAACAGAGTGCTGGTGAAGCGGTGTTCACCAAAGTGCTGACGCTCGATGAAACTGAGAAAACTTTCCGTTTCACCGGGATCGAAGTCGAACCCGTGCCTTCGATCCTGCGCGGTTTTTCTGCTCCTGTCATTCTCGAACAGGAAGAAGACGAAACCCGGTTGGCCTTCCTTATGGCCAATGACTCCGACCCCTTTAACTGTTGGGATGCCGCGCAACGCTACAACGAGAGGGTGATCCTTGCACGGGCTGCCGATCCCCATCGGGAAACGCCGACTGCCTGGATCGAAGCTTTCCGCACGCTGCTCATCGATAGTCGGCTCGATCCAGCCTTTCGCGCCAAGGTGCTCGCTTTGCCTTTGGAAGCCTACCTGCTTGAACGCATGAACCCCGCTGATCCGGCTGCCCTGCGTGCGGCGCTCATCCACATGACGCGCGAACTCGGTTCTATGCTGGCTGACGACTGTCATGAATTGACCCGCACCCTGTGGGTAACAGGGCCTTATCGTTATCACCCCCTGGATGCCGGACGGCGCGCATTGGCCAACCTGACGTTGCGCTACCTTGTTGCTGGAGGGGACGCCCGTGGCGTGCCGCTTGCCCTGGCGCGCTTCGCTACCGCTGACAACATGACAGAATACATGGGAACGCTCAACGCGCTGATGGCGAGTGCTGACGAGGCAGCGCGCAATGCCGCGCTTGACACTTTCCGCAGACGGTTCGATGGGCGACCCCTGGCGCTCGACAAGTGGTTTGCCCTCCAGGCACTGGCCTGGCGCTGGAGCAAGCGTGCCCGCCCGGCGCTCGACAGGGTACGCGACCTGATGCAGGATCCCGCCTTCAGCTTGTCGAATCCCAACAAAATCTATGCCTTACTGGGGGCTTTCTTCCATGGCAATTCCGGCGAATTCCATGCTGGGGACGGTAGCGGGCACGCTTTCTGGGCTGATCAGGTCTGCGCGCTCGATGCCCTGAATCCGCAAATTGCGGCGCGGATGGCGCGTGCGCTGGAAAACTGGCGACGTTACCCCCCGGATTTGCAGGTAAGCATCCGCACGCAACTCGAACGGGTGAAGGCGCAATCGGGTCTCTCCAATGGGGTGGCGGAGGTGATCGACAAAGCACTGGACTGAACACGGTTTTGCGAAGCAATTGTAAACGATAGGTTTTTTCATGCGCTGCTCTGCCAGTTTTCCGTCTTTTCGAGTGCCGCTATAGCTACTGGCCAGCGGGCTATCTTTTTTTGCTTTGTATCGGCATAATCCGCGTGCATTCAAAATCTGGTGAAACAGAACATGTATTGCTCTTCATGCGGTTCCGATCTGGGGTCAGAGCCCAAAAAATATTGCGGCCATTGCGGTTCGCCACTTCACCAACTGAATTCCGATACACAGATTGCCAAACCGGTGGGGCAGGAAGGCGCATCCACTACTCTTGCGTCCAAGTCTAATGGTGAAACGACCATAAACAGGGTCGTGCTTCGCTTTGTGTCCAGACTCGTACCTGTTTCCTCACCCGTGTTCCGGGTCGTGTCCCTGGTCGTGCCCTGGCTCGTTTCTAAACTCATTTTCATGTTTTCTCCCGACTCCATTTTCGGCAAACGGCACCCCAGGTTCATCAGATTGTCCAGGGGTCTGGCTATTGTCGCAGTAGTATCTGTGGCTACGATATGGTGGAAGTTGAACACGGAAAAAATGCCTGCCCAACCAGAATATGATTCCTCGGGCGACGTTCATTCCTTGACAGACACCTCTACGTTGGAGAACGATGCTCCGCCTGTAGAATCAACTTTGGAGAACGATACTCCGCCTATAGAATCAACTACGCTCCCGGATCAAAACGTAATACCACCAGATCCAACGCTGAAACCTGACGATAAAACGCAACTTGGCGGCAAAACGCAACTCGGCGGCAAAACGAAACCTGGCGACAAAACCATAGACCCAACACAAATATATTTCCCTCCAAATAAGCGGCGCTGAGGGCAAGTCAGGGGCGTTTCCAAAACGAGCGACGCCAGGATGTCCGGTGTGCTGTTGCTCGAATCGCAGTCCACCCCATATAGAGCCGCCCGTGTTTGCCGTCTTTTTTTCCAATCGCTACGAGAGTCTGCTGGAAGCCCTGTTGGCGCGGCGGGAGGCTCTCCGTTTGCAGGGGCCGTTTGCGTGTGGGCAGGTGATCGTTCCGGGAAGCGCGCTTAGGCGGCGTATCGAACTGGCGATGGCGGATCGCTTCGAGATCGGTGCGGGGCTTGATTTTGATTATTTGGCGCAATGGCTGTGGCGGCAGATTGCCCGCGTCGTGGATGTCCCGGAGGCTTCGCCATATGCTCCGGACGCACTCATCTGGCGGATTTTTGCCGCGTTGGAAGGGGATTGGCTGGGCAAGCATGCGCGGTTGGCGCATTATCTGGAAGGGGCGGACGCACGGCAGCGTTTTGAATTGGCTGGAAGGCTGGCGCGCCTATTCGACCATTATCTGTGTTATCGCCCAGTGTGGCTCGAAGGGTGGGCCGCCTCGATGCCCGCGTTCGTGTCGCGGGAGAAACTCCTTCACGCAGACGAAGCCTGGCAGGCCGAATTGTGGCGGCGCATTGTTCTTCATGATGAAACCCAGCCATTCCGATTGCCGTTCATGGATTTCCTGCGCCGCGTGGCGCAGATGGAAGATACCGAACTCGCACAATTTGGCCTGCCTGCTGCCGTTGATGTTTTTTGCCTGCCAAGCGTGCCTCCGCTCTATCTGGAGGTGCTGCGTACGCTGGCGCAGGTGACGGATGTGCAGTTGTACGTGCTCAATCCGTGCCGCGAATACTGGTTCGATATCGTCGATGCACGCCGCCTGTCGTGGCTGGCGCGCAATCAGCGCAACCATTTTCATGAAACAGGCAACAGGTTGCTGGCGGCCTGGGGCAAGCAGGCGCAGGCGCTGATCGAATCTCTGTTTGAAAGCGATGCCCCTGTGCTGGAGAACGCGGAATTTATGCCGAATCCGGCTTCTCACTTGTTGGCGCGCCTACAGAACGCTTTTCTCGATTTACAGGAACTCGAAGCGGGCAGCATCCGCTTAGATGTGGGCGACCGCAGTATTGAACTGCATCTGTGCCACTCGCGTATCCGCGAACTCGAAGTGTTGCATGACCGCCTGCTGGGACTTTTCAAGGAGCGGGAAAACTTGCGCCCGGATGAGCTTGTCGTCCTCATGCCCGACCTTGCCGCCTGCGCGCCGTTGATCGAAGCAGTGTTTGGTACTGCACCGCGGGAGCGGTTTATTCCTTGGCGCATCACGGGCCAGGGGCGGACGGAGGAGAACCCGGTTGCACGCGTGCTCGGTGACCTGCTGGCCCTGGCGGGGGGGGACGCGCCCGCAAGCCAAGTGTTCGACCTGCTGCGGCAACCGTTGGTGGCCGCGTATTTCGGGCTGGCTGAGTCCGCACTGGAACAAGTGCGGGATTGGATGTGCGAGGCGGGCATTCATTGGGGATTAAACGCGGAACAGGCGCGAGCCGCAGGTACTGGTGGCGGGCATACCGTAGAGGCTGGGCTTGCCCGGCTGTTTCTATCCTGGGCGGCGGGAGAAGCAGCTGGACGCGCGCTTTTCGCCGGACAGGCCGGTATCCCCCATGCACCGCAAGGCAGTGCCGGACTGACGTTAGGCGCATTCTGGCACTACGCCCGCACCCTGAACCGTTTACGCGCCGAATTGCTGAAAGCGCATGATGCCGAGGGCTGGCGGGCAGTGTTGCTGGAGGCGCTCTCTGCCTTGATGGGGGATGCGCCGGAGCATGCCGATGAGATGCGTGCCGTTCGTGAGGCGGTCAACGCCTTGGCCGACGATATGGCCGCTGCTGTTCTTGATGGGCAGGAAACCCAGGCCGTGCTGTCGCTCGATGTCATTCGTCTGGCCCTGGCCGAACGGCTCGATGAAGCCATGCACGGCAGCGTGCCGGGTGGTGCGGTCACGTTCAGCGCCCTATCTGCCCTGCGCGGGTTGCCGTACCGTGTGGTGTGCGTCATCGGCTTGGACAACGATGCCTTTCCCGTCCGTGAGCGCGCCGACGAATTCGACCTCATGGCGGCTTTTCCACAAAAAGGCGACCGTCAGCGGCGGGACGACGAACGCAATCTTTTTCTTGATGCCGTGCTGGCCGCGCGCGACGTGCTGCATTTGTCCTGTGTCGGGCGCAGCGTGCGGGACAACGCCGAATTGCTTCCTTCCGTGCTGGTCGATGAATTGCTTGATGTGCTTGCCGCCGCCTGCGCCGAAAATCCGGAGAAACCGGATTCGGTTGCCAAAGCCCGTGCCAAGTTGATCGTGGAGCATCCCCTGCAATCCTTTTCGTCCGACTACTTCGTGGCGGAAGGGAAAAGGGACAGCCGCCTTGAAAGTTTTCACGGCGAATTTGCCCAGGCGCTCGATGAGCGTTTTCGTCAACGGCAGGCGCTCAAGGCTGGAGAACAGCAGCGCGTGGAGACGCGTTCTTCCGAAGAAGATGAAGGTGACGGGCATGTTGGGGAAGAGGGCGGCAGAGCGTTTTTTACATCTCCCCTGCTGCTTCCGGGCAAGGAGTGGCATTGCGTTGACCTTGCCCAACTCAAGCGTTTTTTCAGCAACCCTTGCCGTTTCCTGCTACGCGAACGTTTGGGACTCGACCTTTTGGCAAGCGAAGAAGAATTTGTCGATGTCGAATCGCTCGTCCCGGATCGACAGGCGCGCGACGGGCTTGCAGCCCGGTTGCTGCCTGTCCTGCTGGAAAAAGGGGACGTTACGGTCGTCGATGAGGCGCTTTTTCCCCTTGCCCGCGCTGGGGGCGAATACCCTGCCGGAAGCCTGGGGGAAGGGGCGTTGCGCCGTGAGCTGCTTTCCCTGCGTGATTTCGCTGGCCGGGTGAACGCGGCGCTCGCCAAGCCCTGTTGCCCGGTACATACCGTGAAACTTGAGCAAGTACGCGATAAAAACGGTGGGTTTGAAGCCGAAACCTGGGAACTGCGTGCCGTTTTCGGTGCGTTACGCACGGATGGGCTCGTTACTTACCGTTATGGCGGTGCGCAAAATATCCCTGCGAACGATGTGCTCGCGGCCTGGCTTGACCATTTGGCCCTCTGTGCCGCGCCGCCGGCGGGGGTGGAATGCCGAACCCGGGGTTTGTTGCGCAATGGCGGGTTCGTATTGCACCCTTTGACTGCCGCCGATGCGCGCGCACACCTCGGAAAACTGCTGTCGCTTTACCGCGCAGGATTGCAGGAACCGCTGCACTTTTTCCCGAAATCGGGGTGGGAATACGTTTGTGCCCGCGCCCGCGAAGGCAACGAGGACAAGGCCCGCAAAGAGGCGTTCAGGAAATGGAATGATGGAGATTTTCCCGAAAAGAACCACGCTGCCTATCAGTTGGCTCTGCGCGGCATGCGTGTGGAAGAAGTGCTTGATGACGCGTTCCGGGAAAACGCCGAAACCGTATTCGGCGCGTTGCGGCAGGTTCTTGAAGAGTCTCTTTATGGGTTTTCCCTGGGCAGGACGCCTAAGGAAACGCTGAACAATTCCTGAGCGTTCTGGCATCGCAGGTGCGGGTTTCAAACCCGCCCAAAACATAGCCTGACACATGGTCTGCAAGCCGACGAACGGACATGGACGTGTTTGAAACC